>CBDVBU010000202.1:0-6895 GCA_965372295.1 uncultured Phycisphaerae bacterium | reverse complement strand
AGCATCGACCTCTGATCCGTATGTAAGAGGACGTTCGACAAGTAGCATATTTCTCATAAGAATAGCCTCGTGCAGTGGCATATTACCAGAATCATCCCTGATGTTAAGGTTGCTCATATCGGCAACGTTGGCAATCAGAAATTTTGCTATTTCGTCATGTCCACTACAAATAGCTTTCAACAGAGGACCGTGAGTTCGATTTCCTCTTCTATCCTTTGGATTTACTTCTGCTCCACTTACGATTAGACGTTCAGCCAAGTCCTTAATGCCCTCGCTGGCAGCAAAAGAAAGCAATCTTGTCTTGTTGTCGCTACTCAGATTGATATCGGCACCATGCTTGATTAAATAAATAATCACCGTTGGCTCTATTACCGAATAATGTGGCAGCGGAATTTCCGAATGATGTGACAGCACATAGGCGAGTGGGATTTCGCCATCATTATTTTTCGAATTAACATTGGCCCCTTTAGTCACTAACAACTCGACCACGTATCGGTCGCCCACATAAGCGGCAATATGCAGAGGGGTTACACCCTTATGATCTTTTGCCTCTAAATCAGCACCATGAGCTATGAGTAGGTTAGCTGCATCTTTGTTTTTATGGTCGGATGTGTAGTACGATATTTCATGTAACGGCGTGCTGCCCGAATTGTCATGAGCGTTAACATTGGCATTTTCGGCGATGAGTAATTCCATTATACTGGTGTTGATGTTCTGCACTGCTATATGCAGTGGTGTCTGGCCTCCGAAGCTAGTAGTGTTTGGATTTGCGCCACCGTCCAGAAGGATCTTTACCATACGTTCCTGGTTTTTATGTATTGCTAAGAAAAGTGGGCATCCGATGTACGAATCACTGCCGACATTGGCGTCGGCACCGCTTGAGAGTAGCGAATCAAGCTGCTGGACGTCCCCGGTCTTGGCGGCCCAGTGCAGCGGTGTTGTAGTTGGAGCCGGCTTCTTCCTGCACCCGGAAGAAATGATCGTTAACACTAAAAACAAGAAGAAAACTCTATTCATTCTCACTTTCGGTTCCCTCAATTAGGTACACTTTCTCAAGACCCCTGCACATATAAGGCATAAAAGACGGCGAAAGTAACATTTTTATAAACCTCGCGTATGTTGCTGCTTCGCAGCCCTTCATAAAATCTTAAGCCACATCAAGGAAAAGACTTGCCATATTGTACCTAAACCATTAAAGTTCTGCAAAATGATAATTCCTGGAAGTGCAACTATGAGGAAGGGTGGTCAAAAGGTCGCGAAGGGCGAATTCTTTGACAGCGCCGTAAGGTGTCCAGTGGAGAGCTACAATAGATGCAGACAGAACTGAAGTTCCGAACATTGATCGACGTTTTCAACGTGTCTCTTGCCGAATTCAAGTTCATGGACAAAAAATGCCTGGAAGTCATCAGGGCCGATCGTGAAGAATCTCTTACCTTCGGGCAGTTGAAAGCCAGGGCGCGGGATTTCGCCGTATGGCTAATCCGGTCTCAGGACATCCGGATCGCGGATAAAGTGGCCATACTCGGCAAGAACCGCGCCGACTGGGATGTCGCCCTGTGGGGTGTGGTACTTGCCGGGGCTATTCCGGTCCTGATCGACCCGGAAAGGCCTGTCGAGGGCGTGATAAACCACCTCATCCATACGGACGCCAGGCTGCTTGTTATGGCCGACGACTATCAGGATGTCGAATCGCGGCGGGAATTGAAGGATCTTGCCGCCGGTAGCGGCATGGCTTTCATCGAAATGACCATTTATGAAAAAGCCGGGGGTAGCGAGACCGTCCCGGCCTTGAGTCCCGGCGGCATCTTGCCGCCGGCAGAACAAGGGCAAGATGCCCTCGCCACAACGGATGAGCTGTTGAACAAAATCCCCGCCGGGATAAACACCGATGACACCGCCGTGATTTTGTGCACGTCCGGCACGACGGGCGATCCGCGAGAAGTCGAGCTGACACACTGTAATCTGGGCGCCAATCTACAAGGCTCCGTTGACAAGCTAAAAATAAGTCACAAAGATACGCTCGGGCATATTCTGCCGCCGCACCATTCGTTCGGTTTTACGATCGGCAAGCTGTTGCCTTTTTGTGTCGGAGCAGCCAATGTTTACACCAACAAGTACCGCCAGATGGCCGAACTCATAAGGGACAAAGAAATCACAATCTTTGTGGCAGTCCCCGCTCTTTTTACGATGCTCGCGAAGAACTTCGAAGAGAGCCTTGCTAAAGAAAAAAAGAAAAAGCCGTACGTCAAACTACTCGACCGTTACTTGCCTAAACTTGTGGGAAAACGAATCATTAAGAAGCTCGGCTGGAGCAAAATTCGATTTTCCCTCTCAGGCTCCGCGCCGATGCCGGAGTGGGTGCTGAATGTGTTCTGGCAAAGGGGAATGCTGCTGTACGAAGGCTACGGCACGACGGAGAATTCGCCCGTGTACGGTATCAACGAGGATTTCGGCAAATTAGGCTCGGTTGGCAAACCCATTAGCACAATGTCGGTCAAAATCGTCAACGAGGACAACCATGAACTGCCGCCCGGCAAAAAGGGTGAAATCGCACTCGGCGGGCCTTGCATAATGAAGGGCTACTACAAGAATCCGAAAGCTACTCAGGCGGTTATTAAAACCGACGACAAGGGCGTCCGCTGGCTGCTCACCGGCGATTTGGGTCACCTGGACGAAGATGGAAATCTTTATATAACCGGGCGGAAGAAATACGTGATTGTGCTGCCCGGCGGCAAAAATGTCAGCCCCGAGCACGTCGAGTCGGCGCTTTCGGAAGCACGATTCGTCGGAGAGATTTTAGTGGTCCCCGGTTTCCGGAAGGACTCGACCGGTATCGTACAGGAAACCGTCAGGGCTATCGTCCGTCCGGCCTGGGAATCAATAGAGACCCATGCCAATCATTCATCCGATGATTTGGTGGAAAAGCCACAGCTCCTCAAGAACCTCATTTGGCGAAACATCAATGAATGTCAGCAGAACAGCCGGCAGCTTTCCAGCTTCGAAAGAATCTCGTCGCAACATCTTGAAATCAGAATCGAGGAATTCCAGAAAACCTCAACCGGAAAGATCAGACGGGAAGTCTATATGAAGGTATAACAAGGGTAATTAAACCCAACTGACCTGTATTTTGTGTCATTCCCGCGAAAGCGGGAATCCAGATTATTGTTACGATTATAGATTCCTGTTTTCACAGGAATGACAATATGCATTATGTTATTGTAAAGAAAACCCTTACATAAAGGAGGATTACGAAATGTCGGAACGTAACAAAACTTCAATCGCCGGCAGGAACTCCGGATGGATTAATCGTCGCCGGTTCATGGCCGGCGCCGGTGCGGCGGCTCTGTCGTTTACAATCGTCAAGCCGGAACTGGTCCGTGGAGCTGCCGCTAACTCGAAAGTCAACCTGGGACTGATAGGCTGCGGCGGCAGGGGGAAATGGATCGCCGAACTGTTCAAGCAGCACGGCGGATACAATATCGTGGCCGTGGCGGATTACTTCCAGGACAGGATCGACAGCGCCGGCGAAAAACTGGGCGTACCTGCGGCAAATCGTTTTCCCGGCCTGTCGGGCTACAAAAAGCTGCTGGAGAAGGTGGATGCCGTGGCCATTGAAAGCCCGCCGTACTTTCATCCCGAGCAGGCCGCGATGGCGGTGGAAGCCGGATGTCACGCCTATGTCGCAAAGCCGATTGCCGTGGACGTGCCCGGATGTCACAGTATTGGCGAAAGCGGTAAAAGAGCATCGAAAAACAAGCTCTGCTTCCTCGTGGATTTCCAGACGCGTGCCGACCCGTTCTACATCGAGGCGCTCAAACGTCTGCGCGAAGGGGCGCTGGGTAAGTTCGTTTTCGGCGAGGCGATCTACCACGCAAACTGCCCGTTCGGGCGGATGTACGATACATGGCGAAACGATCCGAAGAATCCCGAAAACCGCCTCCGGGCGTGGGGGCTTGATCGCGTAATTTCCGGCGACATAATTACCGAGCAGAACATTCACACGCTCGATGTGATGAGCTGGATCATGGACGAAGAACCGGTTTCCGCCGTCGGGGTGGGCGGCAGGACGATTCGCCAAGTCGGAACCTGCAACGACAACTTTGCACTTTTGTTTGAGTATCCGAACAAAGTAGGCATCACGTTCAGCTCGAAACAGTTCTCCGGTCACGGCACGCAGCCCGAAGGAATTCGGAACCGGATGTTCGGCTCCAAAGGCGTGCTGGAAACCGAATACGGTGGACAGGTAATCGTCCGCGGCGAGAATTTCTATCGCGGCGGCAAATGCCCCGGCATATACAAGGACGGCGCCGTAGTCAACGTCGCCACGTTTCACAAGAGTATTGTCGAAGGCAATTACGAGAATCCGACCGTCGCGCCGAGCGTTCGCAGCAACCTGATTACAATTCTCGGCCGGACAGCAGCATACACGGGCAGAAAAGTAAGATGGAGGCAGCTTGTCAAAAGCACGGAGAAGCTCGAAGCCAATCTTAAAGGCCTGAAGTCGTAAGCGAATTGGGGCAATGCCCTCGCGATTATCTTTTGGAGGTATAGAAATGAAACGTTTACACATAACTCGCCGCCAGATGATGGTAGGAACCGCTCGCGCGGCCGCGGGGCTTGCAGTGACATGCTCCTGTGCTCCTCTGGCCGAGCAGGGGCAGGCAAAAGCTCTCGCCGGTTTTAAGCTGGGCGTTTGCGACTGGACGATAAGAAAGACCGCTGACCCTGGCTCGTTCGAGGTCGCCAAACGAATAGGACTGGACGGCGTACAGGTGGATTTCGGCAGGGGGGACAATCGCCTGCCGTTGTTCGATGAAGAATTGCAGGATAATATGCTGAAGGAGGCCCGCAAGCGGAAAATGGAAATCGCCTCGCTGGCAATGGGCGTCCTCAACAACGTCCCGTACAAAAGCGACCCGCGCGCCGAACGATGGGTGCGGCAGGGTATCGATGTAGCCGAGGAAATGGGAGTCAAGCTGATTCTGCTGGCCTTTTTCGGCGACGGTGACCTGCGAAACGATGAGCAGGGCGTTAACATGGTTGTCCAGCGGCTCAGGCATATCGCTCCCAAAGCGGAAATGGCCGACGTCACACTCGGTATCGAATCCTGGCTCAGTGCCGAGCAGCACATCGATATTATCGAACGGGTCGGCTCGCGCGCCGTCAAGGTGTACTATGACGTTGGCAACTCGCACAAAGCAGGCTATGATATCTACAAGGAAATCCGCCAACTCGGCCCGCTCATCTGCGAGTTTCACGCCAAGGACTACGACAACCTCTACGGCAAAGGCTCGATCGACTTCAAAGAAGTCCGCCTGGCGATAGACGATATCGGTTATCGCGGCTGGCTCGTCATGGAAGGCACGGAAATGCCGCTGGGCCTTGAGGAAAGCTGCCGATACGACGCTGAATACCTGCGGGGCATCTTTCCGAAAAAAGTATAGCGCTACAGGGCAGGCAAAACCCGGCTGCGAGCGAGGGATTGCTTCGGGATTGAGTCTGTGTTTTGTTATTCCTGCGAGAGCGGGAATATGAATGGCTGAATCACTCAAAAAACAGAGGAAGGACCTGATATGAAATCGCATTACTATTCCACCATTTTGGTAGTACTGGTTCTCGCTGCGGCCCAGTTTGCCTCGGGCACGCCGCTGGATGATTATGTCGCAAAAGCCGATGACAGCTATACTTATAGCGTTGTCAAGACCGTTTCCGGCCTGGGTTATACTGCTTATATTCTGGATATGACCTCGCAGTCCTGGCGCAGCAAGAACGAGGTTGACCGACCGCTCTGGAAGCACTGGCTGACAATCGTCAAGCCCGTAAACGCCACCGGCGATAAAGCGCTGCTCTGGATTAACGGCGGCAGCAACAATCGCTCGGCGCCCGATTCGCCTGATAAAATGCTGATCGGCATCGCCCTTGGCTCCGGCGCCGTCGTTGCCGATCTGAAAATGGTGCCGAACCAGCCGTTGATGTTCCCTGATGGCGGCAGGCCCCGCTCGGAAGACGGGATCATCGCTTATACCTTCAGCAAGTGCCTGGCTACCGGCGACAATTCCTGGCCGCTCCTGCTGCCGATGGTCAAGAGCGCCGTCCGCGCAATGGACACGATTCAGAACCATCTTAAGTCTCTCGATACCGGCTCGCTCGATATCAAGCAGTTCGTGGTATCCGGCGGCTCGAAGCGCGGCTGGACGACCTGGCTGACCGCCGCGGTCGATAAGCGGGTGGCCGCCATCGCTCCGGCCGTCATCGACGTGCTGAATATGGATGAGCAGATGAAGCACCATTTTGCCGCTTACGGCTTCCATTCCGATGCTATCGCCGATTACGGCGAAATGAAGGTTTTCGAGAGGCTCGACACGCCCGAAGGCCAGGTGCTGGTAAAATTTGTCGATCCGTACGAATACCGCGACCGTTACGCAGCGATACCCAAGTGCATGATAAATTCGAGCGGCGACCAGTTCTTCCTGCCGGACTCGGCACAGTTTTACTTCCACGACCTGCCCGGCGAGAAATACCTGCGGTATGTCCCGAATACCGACCACGGGCTTGGCGGCTCGGACGCTCACATGAGCCTGTTGGTGTTCTTCCAGTCCGTCCTGTCCGATTCGCCCAGGCCGAAGTTCTCCTGGTCGGTCAAGGACGACGGCTCGATCGAGGTCGATACTACCACAATCCCGACGGCTGTCAAACTTTGGCAGGCCACGAATCCCAAGGCAAGGGATTTTCGTCTCGAAACCATCGGGCCGGTCTGGAAAAGCTCGACTCTGGAGCAGCAGGGGGGCGGCAAATACCTTGCCAAAATCCCCGAGCCGGACGAGGGCTGGACCGCCTTTTTCGTCGAGCTGACATTCGACAGCGGCGGCCCGCTTCCATTCAAATTCACAACCGA
>CBDVBU010000201.1:0-6935 GCA_965372295.1 uncultured Phycisphaerae bacterium | reverse complement strand
AATGACCACAAATTCGCAGGGCCATTGTTGGATAGACTTGACTATATCCGCGATGACGTAATCGTCCCCCGCTGTTTCATCCCATGCGTATTTCGTATCGCACCATCGGCATCGCAGAGGACAACCCGCAAGGCGGACGAACACGCTCGGTACGCCGGCAAGGAAGCCTTCGCCTTGCAGAGAATAAAATATCTCGTTAACATGCATTTTTCATTTCAAACTATGGATTCCCGCTTGCGCGGGAATGACAAAACTGTTATGCCATATATTCAATTGGGTCTTCAAGCCCGGCCTCGGCGAAGCCCTTTAGTCTTAACCGGCAGGAATCGCATCGGCCGCAACTTCTGCCATGGCTGTCCGGGTCGTAGCAACTGTGAGTCAGGGAATAATCTATGCCGAGCTTCGTGCCGGTCAGGATAATCCGGTCCTTTGTCATTTCGATGATGGGCGTGTGGATGCGGTATCGGCCCTCGCCTTCGACAGCGGCTGCGGTGGCGAGGTTGGCTGTCTTCTCGAAAGCGGCGATAAACTCGGCCCGGCAGTCGGGATAGCCGCTGTAATCGGTCGAATTTACGCCGATAAAGATATCGAACGCGCCCAGCACTTCGGCCCAGGCAAGGGCGTAGCTCAGGAATATCGTATTACGTGCCGGGACATAAGTCACTGGGATTTGAGTCGAGCCGTCCAGGCCGGCTCTGTCCTTGGGCACGTCAATGGCCTCATCGGTCAGGGCCGAGCCGCCGAATGTAGCCAGATCGATCTCGATTATGCGATGTTCAGCCGCTCCGAGCGATTCGGCCACTTTTTTCGCTGCTTCGATTTCCCGCCTGTGACGCTGGCCATAAGCGAAAGTCAAGGCATAGCACAGGAAACCGTTGCTGCGTGCGATGGCCAAAGTCGTGGCCGAATCCATGCCTCCACTCAGCAAAACTACAGTTTTTTTACCTGTCACAAGTCAATCCCTGCCAAATTATAGGATTTTCAGAATATCATATATACCTGAGCTTCCGGCTCCATGCAACAATTTTGGTCGGCTTTCACAAGTTGGGTGCCGGTCAGGTTTTTATCATTTTCCATTTTAAAAATTGCTTGTCTCGATGTAATATCTCAATTATACTATTTTTGGAAGGTTTACAAGAGTGGTCAAGAAATGAACGAACGGGAAGAAATAGAATTATTCGATAATCCCTGTCCCGAGCGAGATTATCGTATAGCAATCAAATGTCCCGAGTTTACGAGCATTTGCCCTCGTACAGGCCAGCCGGATTTCGGCGAGATTGTCATCGAATACTGTCCCGACAAATTATGCATAGAGTTGAAGAGCCTGAAATCCTACATGCAAAGTTATCGCAACAAGGGGATTTTTTACGAGGCCCTAACGAATGATATACTGGATGATTTGTCTGGTCTATGCAAACCTCGCTGGATGAAAGTAACCTCCCGGTTTACACCTCGCGGCGGAATAACCACCGAGGTAGTCGCAGAATACCAAGCGAAGAAATAGATAGCATATAAGCAATGATTTACCGAAAACTAACGTCTAAAAACCAATAATAGAGGTGATACAATGACGATAACATTTCATTGCGAGCATTGTGGCAAAAAGATCGAAGCAGCAGACACGGCCGGCGGCAAATGGGGTAAATGTCCATCTTGTCACAATAAACTATATGTCCCCAGCATGGACACCGGCGAAGAGTTGAAGCTGGCGCCAATAAATGAGACCGATGTGGAAAGAGAGCACCGGTTAATGGCTGAGACACACAAACTTACACAAGACATACTAAAAGAAAAAGACATTCTGGACGGACCCGCTCCGCTTACCGGGGCGCTTTATCAGATGGGCGATAAGGAGTTGGCACAAAACGTAATCATGTATCTCCGGCAAATGGTATCTGAAGAATCGGACGAAGCAGAGAGGACCGCCGCTTTGATCGCTCCTTTTAGCCATCGGGCAGTGGCGATTATTGACCGAATTGCGCTTAGCGAAATACCCGAACCGGAACTGGCCGATATTCCTCCGCAGGTACTTGCAGGTTCGATAAGAACCTTGCGAGATATAATAGGCTGACCCGGATAACATTCGCGAATCCTGCTAAAAGCGTCCCAAAAAACCCCTTCATTCTACAACTCTCACAGCATTTTCTCGGTCCAAACAAAACGAGGGGCCAAAGAGACTCTTAAATTTGGCTAAAATGATCACGTTTCTTATATTTTACATAGAGATAGTAGAAACAACCTGATCGAACCTCGGATTAAACTTGGAGGGAAATTTACTATGACCAGAGAGACAACGGCTGTGCACGTCACCCATGAAACCGTGGATAAGGTCGGCGGTATCGGCGCCGTTCTGCATGGTTTCTTCACCAGTAAAACCTATCTTGATGCAGTTGAACGCTCAATACTCATCGGCCCGCTGTTTACCACGGAAGGCTCCGCATCGGAACGGCTCGGCGAGAATAGTGAGGTGCTCTACTCGTCTATCGATGAATTTGTAAACACGGGGTATGCTCCGGCTTTCCATAAGATCGAAAATTTCTACAATGCAGGCATAGTATATGGCAGACGTACTTTTGTTGACGAGCAGACGGGCATAATAAGCTCGCCTGAAGTTGTGCTGGTCGATGTAAGACATATAGACAAGGGAGCGATCAACGAATTCAAGAGGCGTTTGTTCGAGGAATTCGGCGTTCGCAGTAATTTATTCGAAAACCTATGGGAGTTCGAGCAATATGTCAGATTGGCTCCAGTGGCAATTGCCGTGCTCAAGGCAATCGGCGCCGCCGAGGATTCGACCATAATTATCTCACACGAGTTTATGGGAATGCCGACCGCATTGGCGGCTATTCTTGAGCCGGAGTGTAACTTCAAAACTGTTTTTTACGCTCATGAAGTGGCCACTATGCGACGCATCGTGGAAGAGCATCCCGGGCACGATACGATGTTCTATAATGTCATCAAACAGGCTCACAGTGACGGACTTTACGTCAACGAGGTGTTCGGCGATCAGGATACCTATTTCAAGCACTCTCTCGTGAAGGCGTCAAAATACTGTGACCGTATATGCGCGGTCGGTGATTATGTAGTCGATGAATTGCGCTTCCTTGCGCCGGAGTTCGAGACCGCCGACATCGATATAGTATATAACGGCATCCCGGCATACGAAATCGGTATTGCCGAGAAGCTTGCATCAAGAGAAAAACTTCAGCGATATTGTGAGAACCTTTTGGGCTATAAGCCGGATTATATTTTCACACACGTCACAAGGCTCGTGAGAAGCAAAGGAATGTGGCGTGATTTGCGAGTGCTTGAAAACATCGAACGTGAATTCAAGACCCAGGGCAAGACAGGTGTGCTGTTTGTCCTTTCGACTGAAGTGTCGCAGCGGCGCAGCCGGGATATTCACCACATGGAGTCTACGTATAATTGGCCCGTTGCTCACCGTGAAGGTTGGCCGGACTTATCCGGCGGAGAAGCTAATTACTACACGGCAGTGCAGCAATTCAACGCCAGAAGCAGGAATATGAAGATCATTTTCATCAACCAATTCGGCTTTGAGCCTAAAAAATGCGGACAAAGAATGCCGGATGATATGGAATTTATGGACATCCGCAAGGGAACCGATGTCGAATTTGGCCAGAGCATTTATGAGCCGTTTGGGATTGCTCAGCTTGAGCCGCTGACTTTCGGTGGTATATGCGTATTCAGCAGTGTCTGCGGATGTTTAGGTTTCCTGCGGGACGTAACCGGCCCGGAAAACGTCAAGAATGTAATTGTCGCCGACTATACCGATCTCGAAGTCCGGTGCTATGTCGACATCGAAGACCTGTTGCAGATCGACCGGTCGATACGAGACCGAATAGAGGCAAGTCAGAGCGAAAAAGTCGCAATGCAAATATGCTCACGATTACCAAAAGACGAGTCCGAAATTGAAAGCATGCTTAAAACCGGCTACGAGCTTGCAAAAAATATGAGTTGGGACGAGGTAGTGAAAAATTACCTGCTTGACAGTGTGCAGAGGATTCCGGATAAAATTAGTCTCTCATGAATCGTGCCTGTTTTTTCGCGTTTGGCCGATGCGCGAAGTTCACAGATTCCGAATTTACAATCCTTGTTCTTGCCGGGATTTGCATAAAGTCCTTGCAAAACCAACTGCTTTCATGCTATAATTATATTAGCTTAAGTAGAGGCAGGTCGGAATTGCCGCAGTAATTCTTCATCTTTATCATGGAGAGCAGCTAAATGAAAAAGACGGTACTTTCAAGTCTTACTCTGCTCTTATTATCAACGGCGTTAACACCGGCGGTAATTGACGCAGCCCCTCCTCGCTGCGTCCCGGATGAGATAATTGTAAAATTTCGCGAGATGGCCGCCGACACGATCGAAAAACAGCTACAGCTTCGGAACTCGGCGGGTATTCCGAACTTCTCGCCCTTGTCATCTCATTTAGCTCAGTTGAATGCAAAATACAGAGTTAACCGGATCAAACCTCTTTTAAAGAACTTTCGAAAAAGGCAAGTGCAGCTCAAATCGCTCAGAGGAGAAAACAGCAAATTCCCGGCACAAAAACACAAACGCATCCTCGAAAGACTCAAGCGAGTTCCTAAAAATACGAAAGTTCCCGACCTTGGCAGGATATACAAGATTCGGCTTGACTGCGGATCCCGGCAATCAGTTGAAGAAGCTCTTGAGGAGTATCGAAGCAATCCTTATGTTGAATATGCAGAGTTAAACTACATTGTCTCGGCAAATTCAATACCAAATGACCCACTGTATGCCGACCAATGGTCTCTGGGCAAGGTAGCTGCTCAAGAAGCCTGGAACATTTACACTGGAAGCTCACAGACAATTGTTGCCGTATTGGATACGGGCGTGGACTATAACCACAGAGATTTACAGGACAATATGTGGATCAACGAAGCCGAACTTAACGGGACCGAAGGAGTAGATGACGACGAAAATGGTTACGTTGACGATATACATGGCTACAATTTCATTTATAACAACGGCGATCCTATGGATGACTATGGTCACGGCACTTATTGTTCCGGCATCATTGCCGCCAGGGGTAATAACGATTTCGATATCACGGGGATTTGCTGGAATACAAGGATTATGGCCCTTAAGTTTATGGGCTTGTTCGGAGATGGAAGCACATCCGATGCGGTACTTGCTGTTTATTACGCCGTGGAAAATGGCGCCGACATTATTTCCAATAGCTGGAGTACGCCAAATGAGTCCCTGTTACTAAAAGATGCCGTTGATTACGCTCACAGCCAGGGCGTAATAATAGTCGCGTCCGCCGGTAATGATGATTCGGATTTACCCCAGTACCCGGCTTGTTACAGAAATGTAATTTCCGTTGCTGCAACAAATTCGGACGACCAAAGATGGCCGTATTCCAATTATGGCGACGGGGTGGACATAGCCGCACCCGGAGTAGACGTTTTATCACTAAGCGCAGAAGGAACTTCGATTGGCACATCCAACAACGGATACACAACTATCTTATCAGGAACGTCAACGGCATGTCCCCATATCGCAGGTGCTTGTGCTCTTTTACTTTCCACCAATCCATTAATGACATTTGATCAGGTTTATAGCGTATTGACGAGAACGGCGGATCCGATTTCACCCGGAATCTGCCTTTCTAATGGCAGGGTAAACCTTTCCGGAGCAATGCGTGCGGTCGTTCCCTCGCGAGGATATATCAGTTTCGATAGCGACTACTATACCCGTCCCGGCGTTGTGGGAATGCTTCTGGCGGATTGGGACCTCAGGGGCAAAGGCACGCAGGAAGCAACCGTAATGACAAGCAGAGGTGATTTGGAAAAGGTTGTTCTGGCCGAAAGCAGTTCTGTTCTTGGCGTTTTCACCGGGAGCATTTCAACCGGCCCCGGCGAACTGAACAGAGAAGATGGGACTATTCAGGTTTCCTCTAATGAGGTTATTACAGCAATATATTTTGATGCCAATGACGGCACCGGCAATCCGACTGCAACAATGGACAATGCTCTTATAGATACTGAAACGCCTGTGCTTTTGAGTGTCCATGTTGAGACGCGAGGCCTTGTGGCAAGTATAGCGCTTACGACCGACGAATCGACTAAGGCCCGGGTTCGTTGCGGTCTCATACAAGGCGGGCCATATACCTTCGTACAAGAAGAAGCTGTAATGGCCAATGACCATACCATCAAGCTCCAGCCTCTTTCTTTAAACACGGATTACTATTTCGTTATAGACCTGGTCGATGTAGTGGGCAACAAGGTCACGGCGGACAATGATGGTCGGTGCTATACGTTCACTACATCGGCGGAATTTCCCGGTTATCGAGTACCAGGTGTCTACCTCACAATTCAGGCTGCGATAGACGACGCTTCGGATGGTGATATTGTATGGATTGCTGACGGGCAATACTCCGGAGAAGGAAACTTCGACATCGACTTCAAAGGAAAGGCTATCACAGTAAAAAGCGAAAACGGCCCGCAAAATTGTATTATCGACTGTCAGTTCAAGGGCCGCGGCTTCGATTTCCATAACGGCGAAGACGAGAAATCCATCCTCTACGGCATTAAAATTACAAATGGATTTGCCGGAGGATTTGGTGGCGGTATCAAATGTACGGCAAGCAGCCCGGCGATAATCAATTGTATCATCGCAGGAAGCACCGCCGGAGAGTACGGCGGCGGAATGTGTAACTCTTATAACAGCTCGCCGATACTGACTAACTGCACGTTCAGCGAAAACTCGGCCGAGTCCAAGCTTTCCGCTCTCGGCAGCGGCGGCGGAATGTGTAATTTGGTAAACAGCAACCCGGTACTTACCAATTGCACTTTCAGCGGGAACTTTGCCAACCACAGCGGGGCCGGCATTTATAACTCCGAGAATAGCAACCCGGCTTTACATGAGTGCACTTTCACTGCAAACACTGCCCG
>CBDVBU010000200.1:0-6946 GCA_965372295.1 uncultured Phycisphaerae bacterium | reverse complement strand
TATGTCGATAAAGACGGCCATGAGGGTGACTATCCCGTCAATCCGAACGGATCGATGGATTCGGTCGCGGGCCTGACGGATACGACCGGCAGGGTTCTCGGACTGATGCCGCACCCGGAGCGGTTCGTAAGACCGACTCAGCATCCGCACTGGAGCCGGTTAAAGAATGTGGACAACGATGGGATGACAATCTTCGATAACGCGGTCAAGTATATACGGAACAATATCGGATAGCCGGCCATAGAAAGTGATTGCAAGTACTATTGAGGATTGGCAGTTACCGGTGAGTCTGTGTCTCGGATATCGGCTAAGGCGGCGGGCCTGTTATCGGCAAAAACGAAGACCTCGCTAAGGCCCGCTACGACAAAAATATATCTGGTCAAGGTGTTGATATTGCAGAGGATAAGTTTGCGCCCGGCATCCTCAAGCATATCCCGCAATATTAAGAGATTGCTTATGTTCCAGGAGTTTATAATCTCGACTTTGTAAAAGTCGACGATCACATCGTATTGGCATTTGTTACTGATTGTTTCGTTAAGTTTCTTAAGCTCGTCCGCTCTTTCCGATTGATCGGTAGGCAACTCAACGAGAATGATATTTTCAGATAGATTTTGAATCCCCATTTCAGACTCTTTCCATTTATCCATTATCTTCCTGTGTGTTTGAAGATTGTATCGGAATAAGTTTTGGCGGAGTTAAATATAAATTGATGTATCGAACGGATTCTGCATAGTCGCAGAAAATAAATATGTTATCGGTCGTGTATGTAATGTCCGTTGCAGCCGGAGAGACTGGAAATCTTTGCTTCAACAGGTCCGGTTTTTCTTTGATAAGCTGAAGGCACGGCAATCCTAAGTTATCTTTCCGGATAGATTCGCACCTGAGTGCGTTCGGCCGCCATAGCTTTGGCCTGTGGTATATCCATGTAACGCAGCACGTTGAGAAATACAGGGCCGTCACGGTGCGAGCCGGGTAGATGCCACAAATCGAGTCCGGCAATGTCAGGCTCGAACAGTGACGCGTAGAGCACGATGCCCGCCGTCAGACGCTGCCCTTTAAGGGCGACCGGCACATTATTTAGCAATTCGATTTGACGCAGGGCCTGAATCGCCCGCCGGACGTCCCAGACCCGCATGCCGTCGAGTGTCTGGCCGAGCAGCATGAACCGCCGCCGGATGTGTGTTTGCTTTCTCTCGTCCGGATTCCATGCCGTCAATCCGATGCCGCGAGGGATTGCGTATGCGAGTACCGAGTTGTTGCCCTTAAGTGTCTGCCGGATGTGGTTGAAGGCGTCTTCGTTTGGATCGGGCAATGTCTCGTCTTTAAGTTCGTCGGCAAAACCGATGCGCATTCCGGCCAGCCACTGCGTCCATTCCTGCTCATCCGGCACGTTCAGCACGACCTTCTCGGGTCGTTCTATTCCGGAGCGGTGTGCTAAATACAACCGCAGTCGGACATGCGGCTGACTGGTGAAGTCGAAGGCGCTCAGACGGATGCCGTGCCGTTCGGCGGAGAATACCTGTCTGACATTTAGCGGGCCTGCCTGCTCTTGCGTCGGCCAGCCGCCGAATGATTTTTCCCGGAGCGCTTTGAGCAATGCCTGGCGCTGTTCTGCCGATTGCGGCGCCAATGGTTGTTGGTTCTTTGGAACGAACGATTCGTGTATCTTAGTGTTAATCTCATCGGCGGGTAGCTTTTTGAAAACCTTTAGTTGCTCCGGCTCGAAAAACGGGACAGCAGGCTTATCAATCAGGGCGCTGTCGTCCTTGAGAAAACGATTGAACCACACGAAAGCGTGGATGCGCAGCTCCTGCGTATCCTTGTGCGGGCCTTCGGTAATATTCAGGCCGAGGCTCTTCTCGGCGCCGTACAGACGGTAGATATTCCGAACCTTCTGATGCACGCGAATGACTCCATCCAACGGGAAGATTGTGTCCTTGTCGCTGTTCGAGATCAGCAGCGGCCGCGGCGCCACTAGCGCCGCCACGAGCGGATAATCCCAGCCGAAAGTGTTGACCAGATACATGCAGTCGCAATGGCCCTCGACACAGCCGTCAACGACGTGGTTTTGAAGGTCGGTGATTCCGGCAACAGGGACGGCGGCTTTGATGCGCTCATCGAGCGCCGAAATCCACCAGCTATATGCGCCGCCGCCCGAGCGCCCGGTGACGCCGAACCGGCCGGCGTCCACTTCTTTGCGAGTCTCCAGGTAATCCAGGGCGCGGATACAGTTCCACGCCTCGACTCCTGCGGGCGTGTAGCCCCGGCTGTTCCACCACCACATTTTATACCGGTACGTGCCGTGATGAATCCCTTCGATTTCGCCTAATTGCAGAGTATCGATGACCAGGCAGACATATCCGTGCCGTGCGAACCATGCCGGATGGCGCTGATAGGCCGTTTTGCCACCGTAGCTGACGCCGTCCTTCTTTACGCGTGCGTGGCCGCATACGTAAAGAATCGCCGGGGCGGGTTTTTCGAGTCCTTTGGGAATATACAGGTTCCCCGTGACGTAAAGACCGGGACTCGATTGAAAGTGAATATTCTCGACGGTAAACTGCTCGTGCTCGACCTTGCCGGTGACGACCGGTTTAAGGTCTGTCTTTTCGGGAAGGGGCTTTAGTCCGAGCATCTCGAACAGTTGCTCTCGATAGACCTTTCGCTTTGCCTGCCAGTCATCGAGCGATTTGACGCCGGTCAGGCATCGGTCGCGGAGCTTCGCCGTTTCTGCCCGGAAGTAGTCGGCGAGCATGGCGTCGGCACGGCTTGGGCCGATGGCCGACCGCTCGGCGGCATAGCACGGAAGTTTCAAGAATATCAGCGTAAGTACGATGCAGGCTAATAGAAAAGTTGCTGACGGAAGACGTGAAGCATAATTTCCAACCTGAGATTTTCGTTTTGGATTGATTCGTTCGATCATTTGGACCTCACAGAAATAAATAGAGCAATGAACGTTTATTTACCGAAAACAAAAGATACTCTAACCCGGCTGTTGGTGGACTGCCAGCAAATATTTTTCTCAAGATTGGTCTTTTCAGGATGACAACCATTCGTGAAGATTCTCTTTGACGAAATCATCATCTGTAAGATACGGATAATCGCGGATGACCTGGTCGATTCTATCCGCCTGCCCGTGTGACAGCCGCTCGTTGGGATCGAGAGTGTTGACTTCTTTCAAAAGTCCCTGCCGCTTCAATACATACGAGATGCCCGAGATACAGCCTCGGAATTGATTTTCGACATCGAAGATCGCCTTGTTGGCCAGCGTCAATTGGCCGGCTAATGTAAGCAAATCATGTGGGATCGGCGTCTGATTTTCTCTAATTGTCTTAATACGGATCAGATGTTCGACGGCCTTTTTCGTCCAGCATGCCCACTGGCCCAGCAGGCCGCCGACGATGCAGAGCGAGACCGGCCGGCCGCCGATGTTGAATTCATGCCGTGTGAGCAAATCGAGAATAATGTTGTCGTCGTTGCCGGTATATAGTGCGATTTCGCCGGCTCGGTCGGAACGAGCGACGGCTTCGAGCACGTCGAGTGTCTGGTACCTGTCAAACGGGGCGATTTTTATGGCAAGGACATTTGGTATCGTTACAAACTTTTGCCAGAACTCGGCGGGCAGCGTCATTTTGCTGATTGTCTCCTGCAGATAAAATCCCATTATCGGGATTGTCTCAGCCACCCGGCGGCTGTGGTCTATTAATTCGTCGATTGACTTTCCTTTCAGGGCTGTAAGTGAAAGCAGTCCGAGATGATAACCGAGATGCCGTGCTGAATGTGCTTCCTGCATCGCCTGTTTCGTATCGCCCACGATGCCTGCTATCATTATCGGCTCGCCGCGGGCGGCAGGGGCGGTAAATTGCCGGGCCGTTTCAATCGCCAGCTCCAGCACGGGACGATACAAACCGACCTTCGGCTCGTGGATGGCAAATTGTGTCGTGTGGACTCCGACCGCCAGACCGCCTGCACCGGCCGCCAGGTAGTAGCGCGTCAGCGCCCTTTGGTGACGATCATCGATTCGATTGTCACTCTGCAAAGCCAGCGGATGGGCAGGGATCACACAGCCTGAGCGGAGCTTATTGACGATAAGCGGATCCAGCATAAAATAATGCTCCTAAAATTTGCCGTTACGTGTCTCGTATTTGGTCGGCTTGTTCAGTGTTTTTTTCCCGGCGGTTACCCACTTGGCGATCATGGAGACCATCTGCTCGATCGTTGTCTGCGGAGGGCCGAACGTGCTCAGGCAATAGGATGCGTCCGAGAGCAGGGCGGATGTAGCTTCCCGGGAAATAAATTTTGGTTTCCTGCCGAGCGTCTTGCCGATCTGTTCGGCGAGCCTACGAATTGGGATCGTGTCAGGCCCGGCGACATTCAGTACTGCCGGTGGTGATTTTGCAAGTGTGATCGCGCGGATGATATAATCGTTGGCGTCCCTCTGCCAGATCAGATTCACGGCGCCCGTCGTCAAATCAATCGGCTCATCGTTCAATATCTTCGAGGTAAGATCGACAATAATACCGTATCGAGGCTCGTTGGCGTAGTTGAGCCGGACCAGTGTCACGGGCGTCTTGTAAAGCTGCGAGAAATACTCGAACATCCTTTCTCTGCCGAGACACGACTGGGCGTATTCGCCGACCGGTTCAGGCGTGTTTTTTTCGGTTGCTCCGCCGCCGGTCGTCTCAACGAGTGGATAAACGTTGCCGGTTGAATAAGCCACGATTCGAGAGTCCTTATAATGCCTTGCGACCAGGGCCGGCACGAAACTGTTGAGCGCCCATGTCAGCGGCTGATTGCCGGTCGAGCCGAACTTCATACCGGCCAGGTAGAATACATTTTCCACGTCGGGCAACTTGCGATAGTGCGATTCATCGAGCAGATCGGCCTCGATGGTTTCGACCTGTGCCTGCTCGATCCTGCTGCGGACAGCCTTGTCGCTGAATCGCGAGACGGCGTATATTCTCTTGTCGGGCGATGCCTTTTTAAGCATCATCGCCAGCGTCGGTCCCATTTTCCCGCCGGCGCCAAGTATAACGATGTCACCACTCAAGCCGGCGACGATTTTCTTTGTTGCCTCGGTCGGTTCGCTGAGAATATTCTCCAGGCTTTTCTCGTCTATTGTAGATATGTCAATCATAGGTAAATCTTCCGAAACGCATCAGCTCAATGTCAGCACCAAACGCATCAAAACCCGCACGGCCATGAGCACGACGATGAGCAAGCCCAGGCCGCCCAGAATATTCAGGATTAACGTATTTCGCCGGTCACCCATGATGTCCTTCCGGTTGGCCAGCCAGAGTATCGTCACGGCCATCAACGGATTGCCGATGACGGTCAGCGCCTGGCCGAAGATAATCAGCTTGACCGGTTTCTGGCCGGTTCTCAGTGCCAGCATAGCTACGATCATACCGGCAAGTAATACCACGACTGTAAAACGCCGGGGCCATCGGTCGCTGAGTTTTGGCGGTTTACCGATGCCGTCGGCCAGGATACTGCCGCCGATCATCGCGTTAATAAGGAACGGATTCATCGCCACCGCAAACAGGCCGACACAGAAAAACACATGCGCGGCCGAGCGAAGCAGGGGCCGCATAGATTCCGCCAGCACCCCGATATTATCCGCCGGTTCACCTGGAATGACCTTGGCGGCTGTAATCATGATGATTGCGCTTATGCCGGTTAGGACGCAAACGCCCGTGATCGAATCGCCAATGCCCCGGCTGTAATCCTTTATCGTCCAGCCTTTCTCCCGAACCAGGTTGCCCTGGTAGAACGCCGCTGCGATCGAGAAGGTTGTCCCCAGCAGCGAAGCAATCAGAATCATCGGGTCCTGGATGCCTCCATCGATTTTCTTTGGCACGCCGAGCGATATCCCCTCGGGCCAGCTCGGGATTAAGCCCTTGACGATGCCCGACAGGCTTGGTTGTGCCAGGATCACGTTGATGACAAAGCACAAGAGCATCAATCCCACCATTATCTTCATGGTCCGTTCGAGGAAGCGATAGAGCTGTTTTGCTGCGAACAGAAAAATAATAATCAGTCCGTTGAATCCTAACAGCACCCAGTAAGCATTGAGCTTCGGGGCAAGCGTTTCGACGGCGGCGGCGACAGCGAGATTATTTGAGAATTGAAATGTGCCGCAAATCAGGCAGAGATTGATGCCGATTACGGCGGCGACCGGCCGGCCCAGACGCTGGGCGACCAGCGTGCAGGGCGTAGCTCCGCCCACGACACCGATTCGCGCGGCCGTTGTCATGTAAGTGCCCATCAGGATGCCGGTCAGGACGAGCAGCCACAGCAATTGGTATTGGTGGCTAGCTCCGATATTGGCGCTGATCAAAAGGCTGCCGGGCCCGAACACTACGCAGGCGGTAATTAAAGCCGGGCCGATTGACCGCCACCACGAAGGATGTTGTTCTGATTCTGAAATTGCATTTGGCTTAGCCATAAATTACCTTCCCATCGTATCAGTTTGCTGCAAGTGTATTTGGTCTTCTTTCGTCACATGATCAGGCAATTTATACCAGATGCGCAGAGGATATGCCAGCTTTTAGATTAAGGCAGAATAATTTATCGCTGTCTTTTTGGCCTTTGTCCGAGGTTCATTCGCCGGGTGAAGCAGGGGCGGCGAGCCAGTTGTCGGGGTCGTTGCCGTAGTCGGTCGGGACCTTTCGCGTTAAGGCCATACCGACGCCGTCCGCTTCGATGGGCCAGAGGTCTATCGAACCGGGACAATTCTCCGGATGGGAGCCGTCACTGTAATTGACTCGATCTACTCGGATGTATTGGCGGACACCCTCCTTGTCGACGTCGCCCGGCATACTCAGCTCTAAACTTTCGCCGGAGTTGCTCAGGTTGCCGTCATAAGGGCCGAGAATGATCTCGGCAGGCACGTCCGGATATCGCCATGAAAATGCAGCCGGCTTTTTAACTACCAGTAGATGTCCCC
>CBDVBU010000199.1:0-6953 GCA_965372295.1 uncultured Phycisphaerae bacterium | reverse complement strand
GCTTCGATGCAGAACTGGATTATATCACGGGCCAGGGGTGCGGCGTCGCTTGAGCCGTGCTGGCCGCCTTCGACGACGACGGCGATTGCGATTTTTTGTGCCGCGCTGTCCTGAGCGAAACCGCCGAACCAGGCATGCTCGGGCCTTCCCGTCGAGCCGGTTTTGCCGTAAACTTTCACATCTTCGGCAGCGAGAGTCTCAAGGAAAGGTTCGAATTGAGTGTAAGCCGTACCGCCAGCCTCGTTGACAACGGCGTTCATACCGTCATATATGACGGCCAAAGTTCCGAGCGAAACGCCCAGGTCCTCGCCCTCGGAATTTCCAGACTCCCGTATCAACCTCGGCCGCTTGAAGATTCCATCCCGAGCGAGGGCGGCCATTGCATTTGCGACCTGCAGAGGCGTCACTCGCAGATTGCCCTGGCCGATACCGAACCATCTTCTGTCGCTCTGTCTGAGCGGCAATACATCTTCGAAGCGCAGGATTTTGCCTCTTGGGACAGTGCTTGAGATTGCTCCGGACAACTGGTCGAAGTTACGGCTTATTTCGGTCCGTGCCGCCTCGGTAACGTAAGCCGGCAGAGAAAGAACATCTCGTCCATAACCGAACTTAAAAAGCCATTGCTGCAAAACAGGAGGCTCGATTCTGTCGGCGAGGCGTGAAAAATAGATATTGCAACTGCCCTTGATGGCGTTGCGCGCCGTATTTTCCCACTGATTGTCATGGCCCCCGCGAAATTGATTATATATCCAGCAGTTTGGCTTTTTGGGGGCTGCTTCAGGCGGGCAACTGATGATTTCTTCCGGCGTTATCTGGCCGGTTTCAAGCCCGGCGACGAGAATCAGCGGCTTGACGACCGAGCCGGGAGGGTATTGCTCATTGATCGCCCGATTGATAAGCGGCTTGTTGATATCGGCAACCAAATCACCATAGTCGTACCGGGCGCGGTTCAGATCATAAAGCGGCAGTGAAACCTGTGCGAGTATATCACCGGTTCCGACTTCAATGACAACGGCCGACATCCCGGGTCCGCAATTCGGATCGTGCGGGTAGCCGGTCAGATAGTTTTCAATTCTTTGTTGCAGTTCGATGTCCAGCGTTAGTTTCACATCCTTGCCGAACTGAGTATCGGTACGGCTTGTAAGCTGGCCGTCTATGTCGTGACTAAGCTCGCCTCGTCTGCCTCGAAGGATAGTTTCGCAGACATACTCGACTCCATCTTCCCGCCCGCAAACTTCTCCATCCAGATAGCTCAGCAACTCGTCGTCCGCGAAAAGCTCCTTATCCTGTTGTTGTGTTGCCGGACCGACCCAGCCGATTGTCTGGGCGGCAACGGAACCGTAGGGATAGAACCGGTGGCTCTTCGGCAAAATCTGCAGCCCTTCGGTGTCCATAAATTCCAACTGGGCAGCGAAAACATCGTCGTCGGTTTTCAATTCCAGCAACGGCCAGTCCTCATGCATTTCCAGGATATCAATTTTGCTCGCAAGCTCGGCCCTTTTGTTCGGGTCGGGTTCCTTTGCCTTAAAATCAGCGATTGCTACAGAAATCGGGATGCTGATTCTGCTTTCATATTTGTCAAAGACTTCGGAATTAGGGGAATTTTTTCGCCAGGCCTGGAAGATTCGCCGGTTCCAGACATAGTCGTTTATTTTTTGTATTTCGTCCCATATCACCGACGGTTCTACCGCCTTGAATTGCGAGCACTTCTCAATTATGAGCTGCAAATCCTCAAGCTTTTCGCGGATTTCCTCATCGACTTTGGCCACCGCGACATCCGCATCGCGTCTGGCAGCAGCCCCGGCGAGCCTCGCCTTGCGTACACGTTCATCCAGGAAAGAACTGAGTTTGTAATTGATATGCACCCAGAATCGGGCCTCATCCACGGCTAATACCATGCCGTTACGGTCGAGAATTTTGCCCCTTATGGTTTTAAGCTGTCTGGACTGGCCCCTTTGCCGCTTTAATTCTGCGATTTCATGTTGGACGGAAGAAGCGGTCAGCAACTGCATTTGTGCCAGGCGGAGCAAACAGATCGCCAGAAGCAGCAAGCTGAAGATTACAAATATTTTGACTCGCCTGTTGTACATATTCGGCCGTTAGTTCTCAGTTGTTATTTTTACGGATCATGACTATCGGCGGTTCACTAAATGCCATTTGCAGCACTCCGTTGTTAGCGCCGGCTGAATCGACTCACTTTTATTCGCATCCACCAGGCTGTGGGCAGGAATAAAAACGGCCCCACAATGCTCGAGTATAAAGATGTTACGAAAACAACTGCGAAGATATTTGCCGCAACCGGCTCGCCTGTGATATATGCCAACAAATGAGTCAGGGCGCCGGTCAGAACCGAGGTGGCAAAAATCGCAAGTGCCTGATAGGGCATTCTTTTTATCGCAATTACACGATGCAGGTATGCCAACAGCGTACCGAACATGCCGAAACTAATCATTTGAGGACCCATGGGCATCGGCGAGCCGACAAGGTCGGCGGCAAAACCTATTATGAAAGAGCTGATTATCGCCTCCGAGGTATTGTCGTAAATCGCAAAGAACACTAAAAGGATGATTAGTAAATCAGGTTTGCTGCTCCAACGCGCCAACAAACCCTTTTGCAAAACAGTCACAGCAAGAATTAGCAATGCAAACCGAAACCATCGCATTTCATTTCCTCAGTGGGTTCGAACGCAGTTACTTTTGCGGATTCATTATGATCACGGCCACGTCCTCGATCTGTTCTATATCACAAGCCGGTTCAACCGTTATATCCCAAAACAAAGGATCTTTATCGTCTCTTTTGAGCCGGGCCACTCTTCCGATAATTACCGGGCCATCCAGGAATTCCGCATTTTTACGGGCAATCACTTTGTCACCCTTCTTGATTTCGTGCTCTATAGACACTAATGGAATTTTAGCTGTATTATTGCCGTTGCCCTGCATCCACTTCTTAATATCCAGTTCGCCTATCTTTACGGCTATTCTGGATGTGGGATCCGTGAATAACTTGACAGAGGCTGTACGTGATGAAACGTCGGATATAGTGCCAATGATACTGTTATCACCAAGGACGAACTGGCCTTCGGTCAGGCCGTTGGTTTTCCGACAGGCAATCGTCAACTCGTTGCGGGATCCTTCGACTTTAGCTGTGATGACGTCGGCCAACGCAAAATCTGTGCCTTCCCAGACATACGTATTATATAGTCCGTACAGCTTTTTGAACTTTTTACGTTCCTCATCCAGTGTTTCTTTAAGGGTGGTAATATAATTGCGATTTTGTATTTCGCTCCGTCCGACAGTACCTGTAAGCGGCTGCTGTGTCCGTGCAGTCAGCGCCAGGTTCCCGCCGATACTTAAAGGCCAGCGAAAAACGCGAACAAAAGCGAGCTGGAACTTACTTGTGAAATTTTGCGGGGCAAAAAGAAAGATGAATCCGGTCAGTATAAACCAGGTAAATAACATCCGTCTCGAGACTTTTATTTGCTTCCTTGCCATAATCGTATGCTGTCAGTTTTTTACGATATCCGCAATATGCGCCGCCCCCATCGAATCATTCCCACCCGTATTCGTTGTGGTCCATTGTATCCTTCCACAACTCCAAGTTTTCCAGATAGACACTGGTTCCCCGAGCGACGCTGCTCAACGGATCATCGACAATCTGGACCTTCAGGCCGGTCGCATTGGCCAGAACGGTGTCCATTCCCCGCAGCAGTGACCCACCGCCGCAGATGTGTATGCCGTTGTCGATTAAGTCTGCGGCCAATTCCGGCTCGGCTTTTTCCAGTGTTGCCGTAACGATGTCAATAATTGTGGCGATGGGATCGCGAAGAGCTTCACGGATTTCCTCACTCGTTATGACAATTTTTCTCGGCAGGCCGGAAATGGTATCTCTACCGGCTATTTCCATCGTTAATTCCTCTTCCAGCGGAGCGGCAGAACCGACCTGTATCTTGACTTTCTCAGCTCTTGCCTCGCCTATGAGCAGGTTATAAGTCTTCTTGAGATGATTGATTACCGCTTCATCCATATCGTCACCCCCGATTCGGATCGACTCGGAAGTGGCTATGTCGGCCAGACTCATGATTGCCACCTCAGTAGTCCCTCCGCCAATATCGACAATCATCGAAGCGGTAGGATCTGTTATGGGCAATCCGGCACCGATTCCCGCGGCCATCGGTTCATCGACCAAATAGACCCTGCGAGCACCGGCCCGTTCGGCGCTGTCGATAACCGCCCTGCGTTCGACGGCGGTAATTCCACTCGGTACGGCGATGACCACTCGCGGCCTGACAAGTCCCCCTCGGCCGTGGACTTTCCGGATGAAATAGCCCAACATCGCTTCGGTGATCTCGAAGTCGCTGATTACGCCGTCCTTCAGAGGCCTGATAGCGCTGATCGAGCCTGGTGTTTTGCCCAACATCTCACGAGCAACCAGACCGACAGCTTCGCCATTATTCAGGACAATATTAGTTCCTTTGCGGACGGCAACAACGGAGGGTTCATTAAGGACGATACCTTTATCACGGACACAAACAAGGGTTGTACAAGTGCCCAGGTCGATACCCATATCCATACTGAACCAACCTAAGACTGTGTCCAGTAGCACTTTCGACTCCTTTCTGAGTTACCAATTTAAACTTTTGGAGAGCTTAAAATTCCTGCTTCGCTATCTTGTTATATAACTGCCGAGAGAGTTATTGTCAATAGCGATTCGGCTACTGTATTTTAAAAATTGTGTCGTACTGTGTGTAACATTGATAGGCGACAAACACTGCTGTAGCTAAAACTGCGAAAAATGCCACGGCAAGAATCACTGTATAGAGATTATCGGCCGCTACTATTTTTTTACCACGACTCTGCACAACGGGACTCATATATCAACCTCACATAGCAATTAGCTAAAATTGCGTTTTCTACAAATTAGTGCTGACTCTATCATTGATTTGCGGATGATTCTGCGGTTGGTCCTGTAGAAGTTCGAGCCACCCAACCGCCTTCTCGGGCCAAACGTCCAAAATCACAATATCACAAATAAACTTATCGCTACGAGTCAGATGAAATCTCATACCTTCCTTGACGCCGTCCGCTGTACCGATGGATATTTCGGCAAGAAGATTTTTCAAATCAACTTCGGTTATCGACCCATTCAAATCGATATCTTTAGTGGGTATCGTTGTAACCTGCATCGGCTCCGCGATTGCTTTGCCATATTGTCGCAAGTACAGGTCCAGCTTGTTTTGCAGTTCGGTTTTTTCTTCAAGCAGGCGTTTAGATCCTTCCTGTAGCTGACTTACTATCGCCATATTTTCCATTAGAGCAGCGGTGGTGTCTTCAAGCTCTTTTCCCTGCTTGATAAGCTCAGCTTCCTTTCGGTCCCGCTCCGCGAGGGCATCTTTTACCAACTTTTCGTTATTTTCGATAGTTTTGGAGAAATCCATAACTATTGCCGCCCAGTTATTGACTTTTCGAGTCGCATCATCTCTTTCTCTTTCAGCATTCGCGAGATCGCCCTTTACCTTGTTAATTTCTTCTTCGAGCGAGGCAATCTGTTCTCCCAACTTTCCTGCATCTCTGTCCTTTTCCTCAATCGTATTGTTCAACTGTGTCTTTGCATTGTCCTCATTCTTCTTCGCAGCCTGATAGCCATTGTATAAACTGTCGTATTTCTGTTTGTAATCATCGGCATTTGCAACGTAAGTTACTACTATACCACAGAGGAAAATTGAAGCTATTGTCAGTAGAACTATTAAAACCTTTGTAAGAGTACTCAAAACAAGCTCCTTTCAGTATGTTTGTGTTTTCTTTTCAAAACACCCATTACCTTATACAGGGTGTCCCAACCTCATAGAAAAATATTAGGAGAGGCTCCATTCCACCACTCACCAATAGTTTTAAGCCTAAAACCGGCCCACTCATGCCGGGTCGCTAATTGGAACCCAAGCCCTGATAGTATGCGTATAATATCATTGTACGCTTAAAGCTCGGAAAGGTCAAGTTATTTTTGGTAAATAGCCTAAATTAAAATAAATGGTGAAAATCCACGATGCCACGTCTGATAACAAACGACTTTCAGATGTTAATTAGTTCAATTTACACTGAAAAACGGCCTTGGCGGCTGCAATACGCACAAATTTCGACTCATTTTTCAATAACTGGGGCAGAAATTTTTCCAGGTCCGGTGTGCATATTTCACCGATTGCCAGCGCAGTTAGCACATTGGCCCGCTCGCCTGCCTCCCTATCCAGGCCGGCAGTGAGATTTTTTTCGAAAACATCGAGTACTTCCGTCTCACCAATTCTGTCTCGAAGCTTGCCAAGTTGCCCGGCGGCTGCCAGACGGACTTCCAATACATTATCATCCAACTTGGTAACCAGGATATCTCTGGCCTTTGAAGTGCCAAGAAGCCCCATTGCTCTTATGCCCATAATTCTGTCATCTGCAAAAGCACTGTAAACTATTGCCCATAATTTTTGTAATACCTCATCATCACCGAGTCTGGCCCTGGCCTCTAATACCTGAAACCTGACCTTATCATTGGTATTTTTATCTTCCTGCGCCCATTTCAGTAATTTCAGTGAGCTTTTGTCCCCCGTTTTCCCGAGCAGAAAAGCAGCATTCGCTCTAACCGTCCGATCCTGATTCTTTATTGATTCGCGAACAATTTCAAAATACTCAGGGTAGCCAAGCCTCCCCATCGCATAAGATGCTGCAACGACAACATTTACATCTTTATCCTTTAACAACGGGCTTACAGAGTTTTTAGCAGGGGAATATTGTGTATCACCTACTGCCAAAGCCGCCGCAAATCGAACTGGTGTAAATTCATTCTGAAGAAGCCTCTGTACTTTAGGCATTAATTTAATTTGTCCGGTGGTGGCGATCACTTCGATAGCATTAACTTTAGCCACCGGATTGGTATCGTCCAGAGCATTTTGTATAATCCGATAGGCTTCCGCC
>CBDVBU010000198.1:0-6960 GCA_965372295.1 uncultured Phycisphaerae bacterium | reverse complement strand
TGTTCCAAGACAGACCACTCCTCCGTATGGCCGCTGCAGACGCTCAATTTCTGCCTTGTTCAAGCCCCCGCACTCTCCGGTAAGGCTCCGTGAAGAAAGGATCAAGTTGGCAAAATTATGAGGATACGGCGTTTTACGCGGATCCCCAACATGGATAGTTACCCATTTTCCGTAAATACCGGCATTATCCAATATACGCCGTGCTCTATTTACGTTAGCAGGATTAGAGTCGATTCCGATTATGTACAACTGTGACTGCTTAACAAGTTCCAATGCCAATTCGCCTGTGCCACATCCCAGATCGATGCAAATACCTGCTGTGATTCGGCTGCTGTCGAGAATCTCCTTCGCTGCTTTGGCGTAGTCGATGTCGCTGGACTTGGTGCCGGACAAAGATTCCTTAATTATGCCGGACATTGTGTGCGAATGGTTACCCTTTGAGGGACCAAAGCAGTAAATGACACCCTTCGACGTGGAGACAATAAGCAGACCATTTCCTGCCGCCAGGCCAAGAGCATTGCCTTCAACCTCGTATGACCATCTAAGGCGACCATTCCCAAGGTTAACTACCCGTACAACATCCGGTCCGCCGCATACTGCTTCTTCGGCAACGCCGATCACTTCATATTGTTTTTCATAAGTCGTAGCCAGGAATGGCCCAACCTCGTAACCCAGCGTTTCAATATCTGGTCTGGCCTGTGCAAGCATACGTTCCAAACCGGTCTGCTTGGATACATTTTCGTCGATTTCCCTGAATCTTACTTCCGTTCGGTATAGATCTCCGAGAGCCGGCAGCTTCTGGATGACGTTTTCCGCTCGATGGCGTTCTGTGGATTCATCTTCTAAGACGATTTCGCGGTACTTCTTAAGTCCCCGGTACCGAACAAGATTTCCTTTCCGATCAGTCTTCTCTAAGTCGGCCCAGCGATACGCCAGCAGCGTTTTTCCGGTAGATCGCAGAATCCCATCAGGTAAGGCACTAAACACACCTCGTCCTGCGCGAGCAGCCAGTGTGCCACTGTCCCTTGTCAGGAAACAGCCGGCATTGATGACGAAACGATCGGCAACCAGTGCTCGAGCGCCTCCGATCGTTCCGTTTTGCTGTAAGCAGTAGTACTCGAGCTGTCCGTCCGAGCGACGAAACGCCGCTGGTACGGCTCGTCCGGTTGGAACGAACAAGCGATCGTCCGTAGCCACCAGATACCCTTGTGGGGCAACGCCGCTGTGGGCGTTGGCGCCTCCGTGCGGTTGCGGTATGTATAGCCGACCGGTGCTATCGTTTGTCCACAAAATCTTTCCGGTTCGGGCGTCCAGTGCATGCAGAAAGACACCATCGCTCGGCCAAATCCCGGCGGCGTAATAAACTATATCATCCATCACTACGGGCCCGCCACGTGCCGGCCAACGCGATATCATGCGTTCGTTACCCAAACACATTCTCTCGTTCAAACCGCCGCGATGCTTCCAAAGGAGATTGCCGTCATTGACTTTGATTGCGTAGAGATGGCCATCGTCACTGGCGACAAAGACTCGATCATACCATGCTGCAGGTGCAAAACGCACGGGACCACTGGTGAAAAACGTCCACCGCAACTTCCCGCTTTCAGCGTCAATGGCAACGATCTTGTCATCAGCGGAACTACCGAATATTACAGTATTGCCGACAATAATCGGCTGATAGGCAAAGTCGAACGTGATCCTGGACGAGTCCGGCCAGGCCGGTGCCGGCACCGTTCGATTCCGGTAAATCCAATACAACTCCATATTATCCGGCAGTGGTTCGGACGAATAGCCGGTCCGTGCCGCGTCCGCTCGATACATAGGCCAGTCGTTACCATGAAGCGAACCGGTCGCCAGCACTAAAATGGCAAGTAAAACAACTAAATCGCAGAGTTGGCATCTCATAGTATTTCTCCATGAAACCGGATTTTCCACTACTATTAACTTTGCTGTATTTTAGCTGTGACACAGTTTCTATCAAGGATTTTATGTTTCCTCCTTATGAAATGTCTCCCCTTCTTATCCCCACCAGCCCAAGCCGGAACAACCATTGGCAGGTCAAGCGCCGGGCGTTACGGGTTTGCTGGATCGTACTACGTTTTATTTACTTTCGTGCGCTATGTTGTAATGGTAAAACTGGTTGCCTCTGTTACGATGGTTCCATCGGGCCAGGTAACGTGAGCGATGACACGGTGCTTGCCGGGGGTAAGTGTTGTAGTATCCGTGCGAAGGGTGAAGTGGTGGGGCATTTGCATTTTGAGGTAGCCGCCTTTTTCAGTGTACTGTTGCATTGGTATCCACGGACCGGAGTCGATACGCGCTTTCGCTGTTGATCCGTTGGGGGCGTCATAGCAGTTGAAAACAATCGCGATGCTCTTTGAGGGTATGATTGGATTGTCAAGGCCCATGAATTCGCCCCGGCGGTCCACTTTCGACTCGCAACTCGAAACATATCGATGGCTGATGTGGCCTCCTCTGACTTCGATAACCCGGTAGCCTCGCGGGACGTTGTCGACGCCGCGTTCGAATCCTTCGCCCGAACGCCACCAGCAGCCACAAACTGAAATGCTCGATACGAACTCAATACCCTTGACGGTAATACGTTCGTTTTCATGCGCGTGCCCCTGTAGGACAAGCTTGACATTGTGAAGGGCAAGGATATCGATAAGTGCTTCGGCACGTGATTTGTTGAACTGTGGTGCGATGGGAAAGTCTTCGGGAAAAGTGCCACCTCCTCGTCGTTTGATATAGGTTGAAACAATAGGAATGTGGACACCACAGATGACGGGGGTCTGCTGCGGCGTTGCTTCAAGATCTGCTTTCAGCCAGGCTATCTGTCGTGGATCGAGACAGGCGTCGATTGTGTTTTTGCCCTGGCGCTGGACAACTGTATTGCCGTCGAGTGTGATAAAGTGTACGCCTCCAAAGTCAAAAGAGTAGTATGTAGGGCCGAAACAATTATTAAAGAGCTTGCGCGGATTTGTATCGTACAGAGCGATATCGTGATTGCCGGGACAGGCATGAAGCGGCATTTGGAGTTGCTTGATACAATCGAGATATGCCTTGCCTGAGTTGGGGTAGAGGCTCATGTCGCCCATGTCCCATACGAATGCAGGCTTGAGAGAATTGATCTCGGCAATGGTTCTGCTGAATTTGGAGGCAGCAAGTTTGCCTCGCTCGATATGAACGTCAGTAATAAAGACAATGTCGAAGTCGCGAATGTCCCGTGTCTTGGATCTGGTGACGGCAGATGTGTTGCGGGTTGCGCCAAGGCATGCCATAGCCGAAAGTGAAAGGAATTGCCTTCGGTTCATTCTATCCTTCGCCTTTTCTTCATCGGTTCTCATCGCATTAAATGGAAAGGTATAGGATCATATCTCCCACCCCTTGCGAAAATGGCCGTGGATGACCGGCTCCGCTTGGGGTGCATTGGTTGCCTTCATGTTGGGCCCGTCCCAGTGGAGTGTGGTGCCGGTTCGCAAGGCGACTACCCCGAGCAGGACGATCTCGGTCAGGCGAGCGCCATACTCGAAGTTCGAGCTGGCCGGCGGGCCGCCTTTGCACGCGTCGATCCAATCACGATGATGGCCCCGGGAGCGAGGAATCGTCGCCGGAGGTTGCTTGTAGTCCCGCATCTTTTTCTCTGGGATGATCCGCGGAGATGCGCTCCATGTGCCCGAGAGAATGGCCCCCTGATCTCCGACCAGCAGAGATCCGCCGTTGCGCGGCAGATTCCGTCTGAGTTCCAGGCAATCGGGCCGCGGCGGCCGTATCCCGCCGTCGTACCAGAAGAGATCGACCGGCGGCTGCACGCCGCGCGCCGGGAACTTGTAGTGACACGTAGACGCGATGGGGGTCGTCTCTGAACTGAGCGGCGTTGAGCTGGCTTCGACCAGGGTGGGATGCTTCAAATCCAAAGCCCAGACGGCGGTGTCCAGCGTATGGCATCCGAAATTGCCGAGCTTTCCCCCGCCGAAATCCCACCAGTAGTGCCAGAGCAGGGGCGTGTACGCGGAGTGGTACGGCCGCTCTTTGGCAGGCCCCAGCCAGAGATCCCAATTCAATCTCTCCGGCACGGGCGGCGTCTCTTTGGGACGTTCGGTAAACTTAGGCATTCGGTTCTCACCCGCCCACACGTGCACCTGCCGTATCTTGCCGATGGCTCCATCGCGTACCCATTCAACAGCCCGCCGAATGTCGTCGGTGGAGTGGCCCTGATTTCCCAATTGCGTGGCAACCTTGGCTTCACACGCCGCCTGGGCGATCCTGCGTGCCTCGTAGATGGAGTAAGTCAGAGGCTTCTCGCAGTACACGCCCTTGCCGGCGCGGATCGCCGCCATGCTGGCCACGGCGTGTACGTGGTTCGGCGTCGCCACCACCACGGCGTCGATATCCTTGCCTGATTTCTCCAGCATCAAGCGAAAATCGACATAGACTTTGCAGCCGTGATGTCCCTCGGATCCGGTCTGTCGATAATGCTCTTCGATAGCCTTCATCGCGGGTCCTCGACCGCCGTTATGTCGATAATAGAGATCGCTGTTGTCCCAGAATTGGGCCGGATCACAGATCGCCGTGATCTTCACGTCACTGTGTTGCAGCAGCTTTTTGATATTGGTGATCCCCTGACCCCCGGTACCGATGACCGCGACATTCAACTGGTCACTCGGCTGTATGTGTCCGGGGCCGCCCAGGACGTGCCTCGGAACAATGCTTGCTGCGGCCAGTGCCGTCGATTTAGCAATAAACTTGCGGCGGTTTAAATGTTGTTCTTTGCGCATCACTTGAACTCCTTGTCCGAATCCTGTTGCGATTTTTCCAACACAGCCTCGGACCATCCACCGTCTAACGCCGCGGGAATGACCGGCGCGCCTATTACAGGCAGCTTCGGCGGCGCCACCTCCGAATGGTCCACCAAATACCGAAACATCAGATAGTCGACCAGTTTATGATAGGCATACCCTACCTGTGTCAGGCAGTGGTCGGCATAAGCATTCAAGAACCGTTCAATACCCCCTGCACCATCTTTCCTGAGAACCTCGGTGGCGGTTCTTTCTACACTCGTCTGGATATTGAAGAATGCTGCCTCTGCAGGTCTAAAAACACGTTGAATATCCTGCACTGCGTCTTGATATCTCAGGTTGTTAGCCAGACTGGACACCAACCGGAAGTTCCACGGCATCTGGTTCCGGTTTATCCGGGTATAGTCCGGGGCCTGGTCCCACTCATCCGGCAGATCGGTCACTCCGGCATAGATGGGGGCAAAGCAGCTCGTGTAGGCCGGTCCGTAAGCGAACCACAGGCAGTTCCCAACCGTGTCCGGCAGCCAATCTCTGAGCTGTGCGACAAAGACGTATCCACTGGTAGGAGTACAAAGAGCACGCTTTGGCTTGATGTCCAACAAGTCAAATAGTTCCGTTGGTCCCCAGGATCGCGCCAAAGGGCTCTTCTTGCCGTTGGGATTGAACGCCGGGTGCTCCGTAAGATCGAACTCGGTTCCCTCGTAGCCGTCCCGCATAACGGCCATGAGTCTCCGGACGGTGAGTGGCTTGTCCGGCTTTACGGAAAATGGGTAGCGATCCACCGCCGGATCGCCTGTGGCCTTTAAACCCAGTGATGGAGCAGCCAGACTCAAGGCTCGCCATTCGCGCAGGGAGTTATAGGTGCTGCCGGGACCGCCGTACACGTCGTGCCATACGAATGGCTCGCCGCTTTTCCAGATTCCGAGTTCTTCTGCCAGGGAATGGATGTTGGGGGACGCCATGAACATGTCGCGGTTTTCCAGGTCGATCTTACCGATACGACTGCGATTGGCGCTGCAGCCGATCTCCCCGTCCGGTATGCGCTGAGCGCACCAGACACCACCCGGTTTACCGCTGTCAGGTGTCCATTTTTCACCCGGACCGAATATCTCCATGAGCCAGGCTTCTTTGTCATCTGCTATCGGCAGGGCCACCCCGGCGTGCGGAGCGCGGTAGTACTGAAAGCCGTATTGCTCTATCATGGCGCCGATTATTCTAATGGCCTCACGTGCGGTTCGGGCACGCATCAGACCGTTAGCTATCAACGAGGTCGTCCAGTGGTTACTGTTGGGGCCGACGACACCGCGCGTACACGCCAGGCCGGAGCGCATGGGTAAAAATTCTATAGCAATGCTTAGGCCGTGCTCGTTCATGCCGCCTGTGGTCATATTCTCAACATTACCGGCCAGAATGATGCTGCGATAGGTATCCTCTACCGGCAGATAGCCCACAAGATCATAGCCCTTGCGCAGATTGGACAGGTACTCCTGATGCGTCTTAGGCCTGGGGAGATTCCAATACATGGGGAGCTTTGTGCCTTGGGGATATTTCTGCGCAGGCATGACATAAATCAAACCCATGATGTCGCCGTCACACGAACTGCTCATCAAAACCGAACCATCGGACGTTGCCTTTTTGCCGACCAGGATGGTCGAGCATGCGAAGCCCTCCCGGGGCGTCCAGGCAAGCGATCCTATAAGCCCAATCAAGACAATGAATCTTCTGTATCTGTTATTGATATTGATAACATTCATAACTGTGCTCCTTTAGGACCTCAAGGGGTAAGCCTCATCACTGCGAGGCTGTCCTAAGCCGGCTAACTTACTCCACGATGTTAACGATAGCTTCGAAGATGTCAAGGCAAAGCTCCACCCTATGATTGCTAATCTCTAATTCGCTGCCCTATTCGTCTAAAATAACTGTATCCCAACGGCACGATTTGTTATAATGCCACAAGTTTCGAGTTTGTAATGGAAATATTAATGTCTCTATAAGGAGGTTCAAGAATGGAAGGTTTATATTCCCGCCGGAATTTTTTGAAGACGGCTACGGCCGGCAGTGCCGCTCTGGCCCTTTCGGCAGCAAGCTACTCTCGCGTGCTCGGCGCCAATGACCGGATATCTATCGGCGTAATCGGCTGCGGCGGTCGCGGGGTCGGCGC
>CBDVBU010000197.1:0-7028 GCA_965372295.1 uncultured Phycisphaerae bacterium | reverse complement strand
AGCCCTCCGAAACATTGAATATCCCCCCATGGATTACATCGGCATGGAGGGAGAGCCATACATAGTGCCGGAAAATCGCATTTTCCTTATCGGCGATAGTACAGCCAACAGCCATGACAGCAGAGATTTCGGCGCTATCCCCCTGAGCGACGTGATCGGCAAAGCCTACAAGATATATTGGCCTCTCAGTCGCAGAGGGCCAATCAAATAAGATACTCAAACTGACCAACCCCCTGTGTCATTCCCGCGCAAAGCCTGTCCTGAGCGAAGCCGAATGGGCGGGAATCCATGCTACTGTCGCGGTTTTTGCACTTCGCCGGTCATGGGGACAAACCGTACCGGCATGACATTTTTCTTCCGAACTTTGCCATCCTTGTCCTTGGTAAGCAGAACCAGATACTGAAAGCCTCTCGGACTGCCGTAGGGCAGGATCATTCGCCCACCCGGCTTTAGCTGCTCGATCAACGGCTCAGGAATACGTCCGGCGGCGGCCGTGCCGATTATCGCATCGAACGGGGCATGCTCCGGCCAACCAAAAAAACCGTCGCCGGCTTTGGTGAAGACGTTTCGATAGCCCAGTTCTTTAAGGCGCTCTTTGGCGATCTTGGCAAGTTCTTCGACGATTTCGATAGTATAAACCTGCTGTGCAATCTCGGCACACACTGCGGCCTGATAGCCCGAGCCGGTACCGATTTCCAGGACTTTGGAATTGCGCGTGAGCTTTAGGACGTCGGTCATAAAGGCCACGATATAAGGCTGACTGATAGTCTGTTCATAACCTATGGGCAGCGGATTGTCATTATAGGCGGAGCGTTGCTCCGTTGACCGGACAAAAACATGCCGCGGCACAGTTCTCATCGCCGATAGGACGTTAGGATCCTTGACGGTCCGAGCCTCGATTTGCCAGTCGACCATCCTTGCCCGCTCTACGGTTCGCTCGGTATAAGCCGGATGCTTGTGTACGGGACGCAGCACTTTCTTATCGTTAGGATCTTCCATCTCCCGGGCGGGCGGCTGGTTCGGCTCGATAGTAGGCTGGTTTGGCTCTGCTTTTGGCTGGTTCGGCTCTGCAAGCGACTGGTTGGGATCGGCTATATCGCCCTGCTCGGCCACAACGGTATTCGGCCCTGTTGTATTAATGGCAAAATAAATTGCTACTAACCCAAGCAGTATCAATAAAAACAGAAGTACGAAAATCCGTTTCCTGCTTGTCTCCGGGTATTCTTCAATCATTTTCTTAACTATCTTTTCTGAAATTAATTTTCTGAACAATATTGTAATATCTCAGTTGTCAGAAGTGGATATTATACCACAGAAAGAAAAGGCAATTGCAACTAATCTTCTTTAAATATTGGCTTTTTTACATTGACCAAAGGCGGTTTCCTCATGCGGCAGCAGTTGGAGATTGCACGTGTTCTATGAGTTGCCAACCATCAATCGGCGATTTTTTTGCCTAATAACATCTAATTTTTGTAAAAAAATACCTTGCATCGACGACAAGAGCCCCCTATAATTCGCAAATAGTATCGCGTTAATCGTAGAGTGAAACTCGTGAATAGGAATTATTAACGACGAGGTACGAATATGCGGGCGTAGCTCAGTGGTAGAGCGTCACGTTGCCAACGTGAATGTCGTGAGTTCAAATCTCATCGCCCGCTTTGTTATAGTTGTTGGTCGATAGTGCTTAGTCGTTGTATTGGTTTCACTTGACTCAATTAGGTTGAATCTGTTTTCTAAATACCAACGGCTAAATACCAATAGCTAAATAGTATCGGCGAGTCACCGGCTAAGTGTAGTTTGGCGTTGGTCTCCGATACGTTTAGGTCCGGCACCTGTCAGGTATGAGCTTATGCTGTTGATAGGCGCGGGATTGGAAATCACGAAGACCGGGCTAAGGGTATTGTTTCCCTGATGCCTTTTTTGTTTATTGATTAAAGGTTTTACAAAACCGTAGGGAGCATGGAAATGGCTGACGAAGGAAAATCCGAAGCACTAAAGGAAAAAGAAACTGCCGAGCTGAAGGAAGGAGAACAACCCGAAGCACAGAAGGAAGAAGAATCACCGGAACCGAAAGATATAGTGACAATCGAAGAAGCAGGCCCCTGCAAAAAGAAAGTCACCATAGAGATAGTTCGAGAGAAAATCACAAAAGCCATTGACAAACAATATGAGGAACTGGGTAAAGAAGCTCTTGTTCCGGGCTTTAGAAAAGGTCGAGCACCCCGCCGGCTCCTGGAGAAAAGATTCGGCAAAGAGACAACAGAGCAAATCAAATTGACTTTATTGGACGATGCGAGCAAGTCGGCGATCGAAGACAACAAGCTGCAAACCATCGGCGAGCCGGATATTGACTTTGAGAACATAGAAATGCCGACCGAAGGCTCGCTAACGTTTGATTTCGAGGTTGAAGTGCGTCCGGAATTCGACCTGCCGCAGCTCGAAGGCATTCCAGTCTCCAGGACAAAGCTCGAAGTAACGGACGAGCAGATCGACAGAGAGATTGAGCAAATACAGAAATGGTCGGGTGTATGGACGCCGCGAGAAGAAGGCTCCGTCGAGCTTGAAGACCAGATCATTGCCGATGCGGTTCTCAAAATCGAGGGAATTGAAGAAGAACAGAAACTGGACAACATCGAGATACATGTAAGACAGAACGGTTTTGTCAGTGCAATCCCCGTTGAGAAACTCGACGAACTGCTGGTCGGCGCCAATGCGGGAGAAACCAAAGAAACGAGCGTCGAAGTGCCGAAAACTTTTTTCAGAGAAGAGTATCGCGGCAAAAAGGTGGATATCCAGATAAGCATCAAAGATATCAAATGGCTCAAACCTGCTGAGCTGGACGAAAATATCCTAAAGCGGTACGGCGTCGAAGACAAAGATGAGTTGCGGGAAAAAATTCATGATACCCTCCATGGCCAACTGGAAACACAAGGCCGAACGGAGATGACCGAGCAGATTTACGAGTATCTGCTCGACAAAACCGATTTAGACCTGCCGTTGACTGTTGTGGCCGAGCAGGCGAACAGCGTGCTGCAAAGACAATATACGAACTTGCTCATGCGTGGACTGTCCCGCGAACAAGTCGGCGAACAGATGGAGCAGCTTAAGGCCGGCAGTGAACAGCAGGCCGAACAACAAGTAAAAACTTTCTTTATTATGGATAAAATTGCCGATAAGCTCGAGATTGACGTGAGCGAAGAAGAAATCAACGGCCATATCGCTCAAGTAGCCATGCAGAGAGGACTGCGGCCCGAGAAGATGAGAGAAGATATGGAACGCAATGGTTCGTTAGTTCAATTCAGTTTGGAGGTGCGCCAGGATAAGTGCATTGCAAAATTGCTCGAAACGGCAGTAATAACGGAGAAAAAGCCCGAGAAAAAAGCTAAAAAAACCAGGAAAACCGCAGAAAAATCAGCAAAAAAAGCCGAAAAAAAAGTAGCAAAACAATCCTGAAAATACATGATGTCGGCTAAGAAAAGGGAGTAATAAATGTCTATCGAGCATCAAGCACAAGATATTACGAAGGGATTCCACTTCGCAACTCAGTGCAAAATGGAGACCACAAATATGGACGTTTACAATCAATACGGCCAGTATCAACGCTATCGCCAGATGAGCCTGGACGATATGCTGCTGGAGAACCGCATCGTCTTTCTGATAGGCGAAATATCATATCAAAGAGCTGCCGAAGTCATCATGAAGATGCTGTATCTTGACAACCTGAAGCGCAGCAGCGAAATCAGCCTGTACATCAATTCTCCCGGCGGCAGTGTGGACGATACCATGGCCATTTACGATACGATGCGGTTTGCCAGCTCTCCGATTGCGACCTATTGCATAGGCAGGGCCCAATCCGGAGCCGCCATAATACTGGCAGCCGGCACGAAGGGCAAACGGCACGCCCTTCCGCACGCGAAAGTAATGCTGCACCAACCCTGGGGCGGAATTAGCGGCCAGGCCGCCGACATCAAGATACAAGCCGAAGAGATACTCAAGGCTAAAGCTATGATAAATGAGATCCTCGCAAAACATACCGGTCAGCCGGTCGAAAAAATCGCCGCCGAGACTGAAAGAGACAGGTATATGACCGCTGACGAGGCTCATGAATACGGCCTTATCGATGAAGTCCTAAAGGAAGAAGAAAAGGAAGAAAACAAAGACGAGAAAGACAAGAAGTAAAAACGCAATACGGGGAACAAAACATGAGCTTAAATCAAAATCTGGTGCCAATAGTCATTGAGAAAAGTGGTCGAACGGAACGTGCCTATGATATTTATTCGAGATTGTTGAAGGATAGGATTGTCTTTCTCGGCGGGCCGATTGACGATGCTACTGCCAATCTAATCATCGCCCAGATGCTTTTCCTGAGCAATGAAGATGCCAAGAAGGACGTTCACTTTTACATCAATTCGCCCGGTGGCTCGATCACGGCGGGGCTTGCCGTCTATGATACGATGCAGTTTTTACGCTGCGAGGTTGCGACATATTGTGTCGGGCAGGCAGCAAGTATGGCGGCGGTATTATTGGCTGGCGGCCATGCGGATAAGCGGTTCCTGTTAGCCAGCAACAGAATACTCCTGCACCAGCCGTTGATATCGGGGCAATTGGTCGGGCCGGCTACCGATCTGGATATCGAAGCAAAGGAAATATTACGGCTGCGCGCCCGCCTTTACGATATATTGGCACAGCATACGGGCCAAACCACCGATAAAGTTGAAAAAGATTGTGACCGGAATCTCTGGCTCGACGCAGCCGAAGCGATCGAATACGGTTTGGCTGACAGGATACTGCAAAAGGCGCCCGAAATCGTCAGGGACCAGGAGCAAGAATAATGAACGCCCAATTTACAATATCAAAATTGTGGAATCAACGCAAAGCGATAATGACTTCATCGATTTTACATTTTGCATTTTGCATCTTCATTTTTCTAATACTGGTCACAGGCTGTGCAAGTCCTAATGGAAAAGAATCACTGGCCGGGCAGATAGAACAATTGACGCAGGAGAAAACACAGCTACAAAAGCAAATCGAACAGTCCGAGATCGAGAACAAACAGCTCAAGCAACAAGTACAGGTCCTGTCCGGTCTGCCCGAAGACGTAAAGCTCGAAAACCTCAATCGGCTTGAGAATGTCAAAATTGGCAGATATACAGGCTTCTTCGACAAAGACAAAGACGGCAAGAAGGAAAAGCTGATTGTCTATATACAACCGGCCGACGAACAGGGTGACACAATAAAAGCGGTCGGCGCCGTGGACGTCCAGCTATGGGACCTGAACAAAACCGACGGAGAAGCCCTCCTCGGCCAGTGGAAAGTAGAGCCGGCTGAGCTAAAAAAGCTCTGGTTCGCAACGTTGGTAACCATCAATTACAGATTGACATTCGACGTAACCGATATAGTCGAGAGTCTGAAAGAACCATTTACGGTCAAGGTAACCTTCACCGATTACCTGACGGGCAAAGTCTTCAAAGAACAGAAAGTAATTAAAGCCCCTTAGAAATAGAACAATATTACTCGAACTGACCGATTTTCTTTGTCATGCTGAGCCAAAGGCGAAGCATCTGGGCGGCGAATTGATTATTCGCAACGGGAGATTCTTCGCTTCACTGCGTTTCGCTCAGAATGACAATACGAGCCAAACCTTAAGCTTAGCGGCCTGGTTGACGTAAGTGTGTAATCTGCCGTACAACTCTATTGGCTGCTAATCTGCACCGCTCCGGGCAGAACGCCCTTTGCGGCGTCACCATACTCAGGCGTTACAACCGCGTTCCACGCCCCGGGTTCAGCGCCAGTCAGATCGACCTGACAGGTGATTGTATTCTCGTCCACGACCACAACGTCGGTAGCGTCAATTCTCGTGTCGTTATCACGGAAGACGACCAGTTCGGAGTCGATGTTAATCAACCGCCGATCCCCACCGGCCGAGTCGGTCTGGAAAAACTCGATCTCCTCCCCACCGCCATTTTCATAGTAGTCGAGGACTAAATAGTAACTACCCGCCACCGGAAAGTCGAAGGTCATCGTGCCGTCGGTTCGATTTTGAAGGACATCACTTGTCGCCGGGTTATGGGGATCCGCATATTCCCCGACGAGTTGACCGTCTATCCACAAGCTGAATCCGTCGTCACAATTCACGCCGAAGTATCGCACTCCCGGAGAAAGAGCAAAAATATAGCCCGTGAATCTTACCGCGAAGTTATCGGCACCCCTTTGGAACGGCGGTGTGAACCTTTGTTCATTGACGGTGAATACTCCACGACTGCCGGTGTTCCAGAGGTTGATCCATTCATGAACCGCATGGATGGGATTGCCAACGCCGCAGGTAGGATCATCCAGCAACAGTGTCGCCGCGTCAATTCGATCAAACGCCTGATCGCTCTGAACATAGAGAGCGTCGAAGCCTACCTCTTCCGAAGCAAGAGTCAGCGCCACGGAGGTCATCGAACCCGGCTCAAAGCCGTCTCCATTTATTGTGAATTGTACCGTTCCATCATTATACACCTGATTCGGTGTTACCGAGGTAATCACACAAGGTAAGATGCGGGTTACCGTAATGGAATCCGTAGCACCGGTTACGGGATTTCCAACACCGGTTAATCCCTGAAGATTGAGCAGATTCGGGCCTTCTGCTATTTCGACGTCCACTTCGAACACGCTGCTACCCGAGAATTCTACCGGTAAGGACATGCCGTTAACCGAAATCCCAGCTACTTCCATCGGGGCGACACCCTTGATCGTTACCGTCGATGCCGACGTAAAGAAATCGACGCCGCTGTTGGTCGTTATCTCGAAGGTTAGAGAAGATGGGATCTGCATTAAGATATAGCTTCGGCGGTCTCGCACGAACCGTTTGATAGCGTCTCTTCGTCCGCTGCCTTGACCGTCGGCGATCAAAGCGTTAGCCGCATCGTCCAGAAACTTATCGAACTCAGTCGGCGGATCAGCCGTTCCGTATGAGGTCTGCCACGGGCCGTTCACCAGTTCCGCATAAGCCTGCAGGTACATCCGCCGGTATTTGGGATAGTTTA
>CBDVBU010000196.1:0-7036 GCA_965372295.1 uncultured Phycisphaerae bacterium | reverse complement strand
TGCTTTTCAATAATGGCCGGATCCCAGGAGTTGTAGGCGCCTACAAGCGGGTGCAGGCCCTCCAACTCTTCATTGCGCCCTCCCTCGGCCGCCGTTTTGATCCAGTTGTTTTCGTTAAACCAGATGTAGTAATAGGCCAGGACTACTTTGTCCGTAAAAGCAAAGCCCCTGGATGAGTCTATTGCCGATGCGGGTGGAACGATGCTTGAAATCAGCCCAAAACAAATCGTTAATAACGGCAAAACCACCTTTTTCATCTTCTGCTCCTTTCTTTTGTGATCTTTGTCCTCTTCAATACGAGGGAATTAGCGACATCCAAATGCCCTGACTTCTGTTGTATCCGGATAGGGTTCTCAGTTGAAACTGTATCATTTCAGTTAGTTTTACGAGTTAATAATTGTACATAAATCTTTTTGAACAAACAAGGACAGGATTTTTGAGAAAGACACCCGAGCGTGAAGAAGCGCTAATTACCTGGACAAAGGCGCTCATATCTCTTATTATAATCTGAAGTTTTAACCTGTGGCATAGTTCTCATAGTGGTATAGTCCGATTGAATTTGGATTGTGAGGATAAATACATGGTAAGCAGGAGAAGTTTCCTTCGTTGCGTTGCAGGCAGTGCTGTTTCATTGGTTTTGCCTCCCGCTGTTTTCTCAGAAACAAAAAAAACTAACAAGCCAAACATCATCCTTTGCATGGCCGATGACATGGGCTGGGGCGATCCCGGATTCAACGGTAATTCGATCATTAAAACGCCCAATCTGGATGCGATGGCAAAAGCCGGCATGAGATTCACTCGTTTTTATTCCGGCGCCCCGGTTTGCTCACCCACTCGCGGAAGCTGCCTGACAGGCCGGCATCCGTATCGGTACGGCATCTTCGGCGCAAACTCAGGACACATGCCGAAAGAGGAAATCACCTTAGCTGAAGCTTTGAAAACGCAGGGATACACAACAGGGCATTTCGGCAAATGGCACTTGGGAACTCTTACCACCACTGAAAAAGATTCCAACCGCGGAGGCCCGAGAGGTACCAAGCATTACTGCCCACCGTGGGAGAACGGATTCGATGTCTGCTTTTCAACAGAGGCAAAGGTTCCTACGTGGAATCCTATGAAATCGCCGGAGTCCGGCAAACCTTACGGAACTTACTATTGGAGACAGGACGGCACAAAGGCAACTGAAAACCTTGATGGTGACGACAGCCGAGTCATCATGGATCGCGTTGTTCCGTTTATCCGAAACGCCGTGGATAAACACAAACCTTTCTTTACGGTCATCTGGTTTCACACACCCCACCTGCCTGTCCTGACCGGGCCGAAATACAGGAAGATTTATTCACAGTACAGCGAAGATGAGCAGCACTATTACGGATGCATTACCGCGCTGGATGAGCAGATGGGCAGGCTCCGCAACGAACTGCGAGAACTTGGAATATCTGATAATACGATGGTGTGGTTTTGCAGCGACAACGGACCCGAAGGAAAGGACGGCAAGTCCGGCCGGACTCGCGGCTCGGCGGGACCGTTCCGCGGCCGTAAGCGCAGCCTGTTCGAGGGAGGCGTTCGCGTGCCGGGTCTGCTCGAATGGCCCGCCCACATCCAAGCCGGACGCCTGACAGACATTCCGTGCTCTACGCTGGACTATTTTCCGACCGTTATGGATACGCTCGGCTTCGGTATGAAAAGCCGGCCCGAACCTATCGACGGAGTCAGCCTGCTGCCGTTAATTGAGGGCAAAATGACCGAACGCCCACTACCTATCGGTTTCGAATCCGGAAATCAGGTCTCACTCACCGGTAACCGCTACAAAATTTACAGCAAGGATAACGGCAAAACCTATATGCTCTTTGACCTGCTTGAAGATCCCAGCGAGAATAAAGACCTGGCGGCAGAAAAACCGCAGGTTCTTCAATCAATGAAGGCTATGCTTGTCAAGTGGCACAAGTCATGCAAAGATAGTCTTGCCGGAACAGACTACTTGTAGAAACCTAATCTGTATAAAAGAGAATGTGATGGCCAAAAAACAAAGAACAATCGTTGGTTCGCCTTTAACACCAACTCTGTTGAAGGAACTGGATGCCCTGAACAAACTTCCATTTACACCCAAGGATTTCAAGCCTGATGGAAACTGGGTAAACACCTACCGGATTTGGACATGTCACGGATATCGGGAAAGTGGCAACCAAAACGTCGGATTCCTGAGAATAGAGCGAATCGACAACTCAAGCGAGACATTTGTGCTGAATGTCCACCAGGAGGTTGTGCAAACAGATGCGTTAACACATATTATCGATGGCACAATAAAGTGCCGGAATAACCAGTTAGCCTCACCTGTTGAATGGAGACTGAAAAGCAAATTTATCGGCGCGGACGGCAAGCATATTTCCGAATTACGCAGCGGCGACAATAGCGTTGCGACTGAGAGAACGGAAAGAACTACGGGTGATTGGTGTTTGTTTGAGGCAGTTCAACGCCTGGCATTAGACGCACAGAATCCGTTCAGCTTCGACTTGCTGGAAGGAATGAGCCTAAAAAAATCAGACCACCGGCTATCTTATCGTGGCGTCACTCCATTAAAAGTGGATAGCGTGGATATACCTCTGCACTGTTTCGTTCAAATAGGAAGCGGGATACTTCCTTATGAATACTGGCTCGATTCCCGGTATCGGTTGTTGGCCGTGACCTCGATGAACAAGGCTTATATCTTAGATGAGAAAGCTGAGCAAATCATCAAAAGAGAGATTAAAGAAGCACGAGAATCCTATCAAAGAAAAAGGAAATAGGAGCAATGAAAAAACACACCGTAGAAGAACAGTCCGGCTGTCTAATGAACAGGCGGGATTTTATAAAGTTAAGCAGTGGTGCAGCGGTATTACTAGCCAATACCGCCTCGACGAGAAATGTTTTTGCCGGACGCCAAGGCCGCAAGCCAAAGCCCAAGAACATCCTTTTGATCTTCACTGACCAGCAGCACATCGATACGATCGCCGCGGGAGGCTGCCCTCACGTACGAACGCCTTCACTGGACCGGCTCAAAACAAGCGGCGTAAGTTTCACAGAATCATACTCGGCCAACCCGCTATGCAGTCCGGCAAGAAGCGCCGTTTTCACCGGCAGAACCAGTAGCGAGTGCGCAGTTCACATCAACGGAAGGTCGATTCGACCGGACATTCCAAACCTCGGCCAGTGGTTCTCTGAGCACACCGATTACGAAACGTTCTATGCCGGCAAGTGGCATCTACCGAGAACGTACACAAGTAAAATCCCCGGCTTCAAAGTCATCAATACGGGCATTGGCGGTTTCGGCTACCTCTGCGATACGGCCATGTCACGTGCGTGTGAGGGCTTTTTGCGAAACCGCTCGAAATCGAAACCGTTCCTGTTGGTCGCATCATTTATGCAACCTCACGATATATGCGAGTGGCTCCGGCTGAACATGAACAATCCGGGGAGCCTTCGGTATCCGGAGCTGGCCGGCGAGCTGCCCGAGCTGCCGGATAATTTCGAGTTCGATAAGAATGAGCCGGGGGCAATCAGGGCAAGACGATTGGGCAATGAGCCGTTTAAAGGCAACTGGGACAAAGAGCAGTGGCGATATTACAGGTGGAGTTATTATCGCAATATCGAGCATGTTGACGCCGAGATTGGACGCGTTTTGCATGCGTTGGAAGACTCCGGCCATGCAAATGATACGCTGATTGTGCTGACTTCGGATCACGGCGAGGGAATGGGGCATCATCAAATGGTGCGAAAGAGTACTCTTTATGACGAAGCTGCGAGAGTGCCGCTGCTTTTCTCATGGCCCGGACATATTTCCGAAAACAGGACAGATACCAAACATTTGGCCTCCGGCATGGATATCATGCCGACCTTGTGCGAGTACGCCGGAATCAAACCGCCCCAAAATATGCGCGGCAGGAGCTTAAGGTCAATCATCGAGGGAACTTCCGCGAGAGGCAGCGAGTTCGTTGTCACCGAGGTAAGCACGAATACCGGCAGGATGGTTCGAACGGAAGATTACAAGTATACCACATACAGAAACGACTTGGTTGAGCAGCTTTTTGATATGAAAAACGATCCTGGTGAAACCATGAATCTTGCAGCAAGCGCACGCTATTCATCGACATTGGCTGAGCACCAAAAACTACTGAGAGACTTCGAGAGCAAGTTGGATGTGCCATCGAATGTCCCAAACGCCGATGTTTGGCGGCACAAGACATAATTCTTTCAGGCGAAAAGCATTACTGATAAACGGGAAAGGAACCAAAATGAAGAGACAAACACGAAGAGAATTCCTGAAACGGCTGGGCTATATGACCGGTTCGGCGGCGGCACTTTCGATCCTGCCGAGTTGCAAAAGTCTTGGCCGGATGACGGAGAAGAAACGGCCAAACATAATATTTATTATGACAGACGACCATGCCTCGCACGCCATGAGCTGTTACGGCAGCAAGATCAACAAGACACCGAACCTCGACCGGATCGCCAACGAGGGCATGCGCTTCGACAACAGCTTCTGCACCAATTCCATCTGCGCCCCCTGCCGGGCCGTTATCCTGACCGGCAAATACAGCCACATCAACGGCGTTATCGACAATCGCAAGAAGTTTGACGGCAGCCAGCAAACGTTTCCCAAATTGCTCCAAAAGGTTGGCTATCAAACCGCTATGATCGGCAAGTGGCACCTCAAGACCGACCCGACCGGCTTTGACTACTGGAACGTCCTGCCGGGCCAAGGTGCATACTATAACCCGGCGATGAAAGAGATGGGCCGGCAGAAAAAATTCACGGGGTATGTAACGGACATTATCACGGACCACGCATTGAGGTGGCTCAAAGAACGTGACCGGGACAAGCCATTCTGCCTGATGTATCAGCACAAGGCCCCCCACCGCCGCTGGGAACCGGGCCCGAAGCACCTGACGATGTACGACGACGTGACAATACCGGAGCCTGATAACCTGTTCGACGACTACTCCAACCGTGGACGCGCCGCGAAAGAGCAGGACATGAGCATCGCCGAGACGATGACGGAGAATGACTTGAAACTTACCCCCGCCCGGAAGAATCTTACGCCGGAGCAGAAAAGGCTCTGGGAGGCAGCGTACGGTCCGAAGAACGAAGCGTTCAAGAAGGCGAACCTTCAGGGCAAAGACCTGGTCCGCTGGAAATATCAGAGGTATATCAAAGACTACCTGCGGTGCATCGCCTCGGTTGACGAAAATGTCGGCCGGATTTTGGATTATCTTGATGAATCGGGCCTTGCTGAAAACACTGTCGTGTTTTATACCTCCGACCAGGGCTTCTACTTAGGCGACCACGGCTGGTTCGATAAGCGGTTTATGTACGAAGAGTCGCTGCGCATGCCGCTGCTGGTGCGGTATCCCGGGGAAGTCAAGGCCGGCTCGGTGAGCGATGACATCGTCCTGAACCTGGACTTCGGCGCAACATTCCTGGACTTCGCCGGCGTACCTGTCCCGGACGACATGCAGGGTGAGTCAATTCGCAAGGTGCTGCAGGGCAAAACACCCGGGGATTGGCGCAAGTCGATGTATTACCACTATTACGAGTATCCGGCGGTGCACAGCGTCAAACGGCACTACGGCGTGCGGACCGGACGCTATAAACTGATACATTTCTATCACGACATCGACGAGTGGGAGCTATATGACCTGAAGAAAGACCCGAAGGAAATGAAGAACGTATTCGGAGACCCGGCATACGCCAAAATAGTTAAAGAACTGAAAGTCGAACTTCAATCGCTGCGCGAGAAATATAAGGATGATACCGGCTCGTCCGTGTGAGACGAACCAATGGTCTTTGGTTACTCTTTTAACCGAGATACATAGAAGCCCGTAGCGCCGAGATCCGCGGCTACCGCTGCGACGTCGCGCATAAGTTGTAGCAATCTTTCAAATAATCTCGCGACTTGGCCAGATTGGCCGACATCACATCCGGTTCGGGATGCCCATGCATGAACGGGTTAACATATCCGCGGTATCGGACATCCGCCAGGGCCTGTATCCAGGGCGTCATGTCCGTTAGGCCGACACCCGGCAATTGTTCGGAACCCGGATAATGCTGCCAGGCATAAAAGAATAAAAGCTGCCTGCCGCAGATACGTATCGCTTCGGGTACCGAAGCCTTGAGCGTCTGGATGTGATACGGCGCCAGTGCAATACCCAGCCTCGGTGATTTATTGATATCGACGAAAGCTTTGAGCGAATCCAGCGAACAAAGCAGTGCGTTGCCATGATTTTCAATCGCCAGGTACGAATTGTATTTCTCGGCCAGCTCCGCAAGAGGTTTGAGTCCCTCGATAAACTGCCGCATCCGGGCGGTCAGTTCTTCGGGTTTGCAGGCCGGGCCGCTGCCTCGAACAGCCACGCCGCCTCCGGACTTACCCAGCAACTCTGCATAGCGTTCATATCCACCCTGATAAACCGAAAATGCGAACAGCTTGAGCTTGTGCCTGGCCAGCAGCTTTTTCAGGCCTTCGGCCCCCAGGTGCTTGGCTACATCGTCAAGGTGAGGACAGCCCTCATGGGCCGACCAGATGTCAATCGCCTCAAAGCCCAACCTCGCGATACGCTCACATGCCTGCTCGATGGGCAGTTCCATGAAATGAATCGAGGACGTGGACAGCCGCATCCGCCATTTTTTACCCGGCGATTCCTCCTGCGCCAATGTCGAAAGGGCCGGCTTTGTAATCATCACCGCCCCGCTCAAGCCAATAGCTTTGAGAAAATCACGTCGATTCAGGCTTTCGTTCATTGCAAAACTGACTTCTCTAATAGACTCCTGCAAAACGCCCGTTCGTAGTTTTTGGAACGTAACAAATCTCACGATACCTGTCAAATGTTATTTGTAGCACGAAAAATCCCTCTATGCTGTATGTGTTTAGCCCAAGAAAAGCCATCCCCATCCCGATAAACAACAATCGGGATGAGGCTACCACCCAATAGAATAAATGGAAAATGAGTGGCAGCCTCAAAGCCGTAGGCTTTGGGGATGGTTGCGAATGCCAAAAGCC
>CBDVBU010000195.1:0-7038 GCA_965372295.1 uncultured Phycisphaerae bacterium | reverse complement strand
TTGCTAAATATTGTTAACAAGTACGCCTATGCCGAACAAAGATGAGAAATATCGTGTTTTTATCAGTGCCGCCGAACCGAGCGCCGACGCCCATTGTGCCGGTTTGATTACCGCTATGCAGGAAAGCTGCCCCGGCATCGAATTTGTCGGCGTCGGCGGGCCAAAAATGGCCGAGGCCGGCTGCGAATTGCTCGAAAACACCACAGGCAAAGCGGCGATGCTTTACAAGGCTTTCAGCCAGGTTGCTCGTTTCTATAAGATTTTACAGCACATAAAACATTACTTGAAAAGCAATAACGTTGATTTGGTTATTGTTTGCGATTCGCCTTCTTTCAATTTTCATGTAGCGAAAGTGGCGAAAAAAACGGGCATAAAGACGCTGTTCTTCGTTGCTCCACAGCTTTGGGCCTGGGGCGGCTGGCGAATCCGCAAGCTCCGAAAACGCTGCGATAAGCTCTGCTGCTTATTGCCTTTCGAGCAGGACTGGTTTTGTCAAAGAGGTATGGATGCGGTTTTTGTGGGAAATCCGCTTATGGATAAATTGGAGATTGCCGGCACACGGCACGAGCAATATGCGGATTTTGAGCCTACAAAGGCGAAATTCGCCCTTATGCCCGGCTCGCGAGCGGCGGAAATCGACTCGCTCTGGCGACCGATGCAGCAAATAGCACTGCGTCTAAAGGAAAAATACCCCGCAGCGACATTTGTCGCCGTAGCAGTAGATGCCCGGCGGGAGGAGATTTTGAGAGCGGCACAAATCTCCGGTTTCGAATGCCAATACAGCATCGACTCGGTTAACAAGACCGCTGAGGCGGTTGATTTTTCAATCGTGACCAGCGGCAGTGCGACTCTGGAGATTGCCGCGGCCGGCTGCCCGATGGTGATAATGTATCAGTCCAACAGGATTCTATGGCATCTGTTTGGGTGGGCAATGAAAACGAAATACCTGTCATTAGTGAATATTTTGAGCGGCAGAGAATTAGTGCCGGAGTTCATGCCGAATTTCACCTCGATCGACCCGATTGTAGTAAGCATTGAACAGTTGCTTGAAAACAGTGACAAGTTGGCTCAGCTCAGCGGCGAGCTTACAAAGCTGACTGAGCCGTTAGCCGAGAAAAAAGCCTGCCGGGAGGTAGCAAAGATAGCCATCGAGATGCTGCGTTGATTTTTTCGATTGGGGATTTTTCACGGAACTCCCATCCTTAGTTTGGAGACACTTAGTGAGTGAACGCCGAAGTATTCAAAAAGTAGACGTCTCGGCGACTTTTGCCTGCCTTGGCGCGCTTACCTTCTGGTCTTTGGGGCCGATCTTTATAAAATACCTGACCGGGTACATGGATTCGTGGACGCAGAACCTGCTGCGATATTCCGTAGCTTGCCTTTTCTGGCTGCCGTTTCTCGTTTTTTCCATCAGAACGAAACGTCTCGATCACAGGGTTTGGCGCAAGGCTCTGATTCCGGGCATGGCGAATATCCTGATGCAGAGCTTATGGGCGGCGGCGTTTTACTATATCGGCCCGGCCTTTATGGTGCTACAGACGAAAACGAACATCATCTGGATCACAGGTTTTTCGTTCATCTTCTTCTCCAACGAAAGGGCCCTGGCCAGAAGCAAACGCTTCTGGATCGGACTGACGCTTTCGGTGGTCGGACTGATCGGGGTGATGTACCACGAAGTGGACCTTGCGGAAACAAGAATAATTACCGGCATCATTATCGCCCAGGCCGCGGCTTTTATGTGGGGCGTTTATACGTTATCGGTAAAAATCGCCTTCAGGGACATAGATTCTCGCAGCGGATTTTCCGTAATCAGCATTTATACCGTTGCGGGTCTTGCCGTGGCTGCTCTTTTGTTCGGCAAGGTGGAGACAGCGGCTCAAATGGGCGCCTGGCAGTGGGCATGTGTCGTGATCTCCGGGATTACAGCGATCGCATTGGCCCATACGCTGTACTACGCCGCCATGAGAAGAATAGGGGCGACGATCCCAGCGCTGGTCATCCTGGCCCAGCCGTTCATCGTCCTCGCGATTTCCTATGTAGTCTTCGGAGAATCGATGAATATTTTCCAATTGCTTTTCGGGGTCGTTTTATTAATAGGCTCGGCACTTGCAATATGGGCCCAGCAACACTTAAAGCGTAACGGACGGCCCCAGCCCCGCGGTAATTCTATTAAGTTTAAAAGTTGTAGAGGCGGTTCGCTAACCGCCCCTACGCTATAAGGGAATTTATATAGAAGGAGTTAGCATGAACAAGTTATCAGGAATAATAATTATGACACAAATTACATTTTTAGCATTCTCTCAAACCCAGGCGTTATCCCAGAGTCGTGAAAGATCGGAAATTGCCGCCGAGCACAAATGGAAGCTGGAAGATATCTATCCTTCTGACCAGGCATGGAATACAGCCAAGCAGGAAATTGTCGCCCAATTCGATGAAGTGACGAAGTATCAAGGCAAATTGGCCGGTTCCGCATCCGCATTGCTGGCGTGTTTGGAATTCGACAGCCGGATTTCCAGGGAATTCGGGCGGTTATTTTGCTACGCCTCCATGAAATCCGATGAGGACACAGGCGACTCGAAGTATCTGGGACTCAAGCAGGAGATGCAGCAGCTCGGCACCGATTACAGTTCCAAGGCGGCATTTATCACGCCGGAAATTGCCAAACTTGATAAACAGCAAATCGATTCCTTTATGGAGCAGGAACCGGGCCTTAAAGTCTTCAAAATGGCTTTGTATGATGTACTGCGAATGAAGGCCCACACGTTGTCGGAAAGCGAGGAAAAGATTCTCGCCGAAGCAGGCTTGTTAGCTGACGGCCCATCCTCGATTTATACGGTCTTCAGCAACGCGGAACTACCATATCCCGAAATCAAATTAAGTGACGGCACGATGGCCAAGCTGACCAAAGCCGGCTACAGCCGCTACCGAGCCGTACAGAACCGTAATGATCGAGAGGCCGTATTCGAAGCGTTCTGGGGCGCATTTGACAATTTCAAAGCGACTTTCGGCACGCAGCTTTATGCGAACGTAAAGAAGAATATGTTTTACACCCGAACGCGCAATTACGAATCTTCGCTTCAGAATGCTCTGGACAAGAACAACATTCCGACGGAAGTCTATATGGCTCTTATCGAAAACGTCACCAATAATCTCGATTCGTTCCATCGCTATCTGAAATTAAAAAAGCGAATGTTGGGCGTAGAGACACTGAAATACTCGGACGTATATGCGCCGGTTGTCAAAGGGGTCGATTTGGAATACACGTATGAAGAGGCGAAGAAACTGGTACTTGACGCAATGAAGCCGCTGGGGGCCGATTACTGCCGTGTTGTCGCTGAAGCGTTCGAGAAGCGATGGATCGATGTTTATCCCTCGCCGGGCAAACGCTCGGGCGCATATTCCAACGGCGGCGCGTACGATGTCCATCCTTACATCCTTTTGAACTATAACGACCAATACGAAGATGTCAGTACGTTAGCTCACGAATTGGGTCATACGATGCACAGTTATTATTCCAACAAGAATCAGCCGTATCCGACCGCCGATTATCCGATCTTTGTCGCAGAGGTGGCTTCCACTTTTAACGAGGCTCTTCTGATTGACAAAATGCTCAAAGAAATCGACGATGACGACACCCGGTTGTCGCTGCTGATGAATTACTTAGATGGAATCAAGGGGACGGTATTCAGGCAGACTCAATTCGCCGAATTCGAGCTGCGTATGCACGAAAAGGCCGAACGCGGCGAGCCGCTGACAGGTGACGCCCTTACCGAGCTTTACGGTGACATTCTGAAAAGATATTACGGGCACGATAAGGGTATTTGCCATATCAACGAATTGTACACGGTCGAATGGGCGTACATTCCGCATTTTTATTATGACTTTTACGTCTATCAGTACTCGACATCCTTTACTGCATCCACGGCAATGGCGGAACAGGTATTAGGTAAAGAGAAAGGCGCGGTCAAAAATTACATCGACTTCATATCAGCAGGAGGATCCGATTATCCGATCGACCTTCTGAAAAAAGCCGGCGTAGATATGACTAGCGCCGAGCCATTCAACAAGACGATGGTTGCAATGAATCGCACGATGGATGAGATTGAGGCGATTCTGGCAAAAAAAGCGGGCAGTGAGCAGTAGCGATGTCGCCTCTTGTGTTAAGGGCATTCAGCGATATTTAACGGACGGCGTGTAGGATAAAGTATGAACTCTGATTCTTTTGTCAAGACAGAGGATTTGACCAGGATCTACTCGTCCGGCACGATTCAGGTTGTAGCTCTCAAGAATGTTACTCTGTCGCTCGATCAGGGCCAGTTCTTCGGAGTCACAGGGGCTTCCGGCTCGGGTAAATCCACCTTAATGAATCTTCTGGCCGGATTGGATCGACCTTCTTCCGGCAGTATCAGAGTCCAGGGCAAACTAATCTCCGAATTAGACAAGGACGAACTGGCCCTTTACCGGCGTCACCAAGTCGGCATGATCTTCCAGTCGTTCAACCTCGTGTCTTCCTATAGCGCTCAGGAAAATGTAGCTTTCCCGTTACTTTTTGCCGGCGTCGCTAAAAAGGAACGAAACTTACGAGCAGCGAGGATGCTGGAAAAAGTAGGACTCTATCCACGGAAAGATCATCGCCCTTTCGAGCTTTCCGGCGGCGAACAGCAGAGAGTGGCAATGGCCCGGGCTCTTATCAATCAACCGAAAATCCTGCTTGCCGACGAACCCACCGGCAACCTCGACAGCAAAACTTCAAGCCAGATTGTGCAGACACTTTCAGAGTTGAATAAAAAGCAGGGCTTAACCGTGATCATGATATCCCACGAGGAATCTTTGCTGGATGAATTCGCCGATAACGTCATTCACCTTCAGGATGGGAAAGTTATTCAAGAGGAGAGAATCAGGTAAAAATCTATGAGAATCTCCGACTATATCGAGCAATCTTTTTCCAATCTGTGGAAGAAGAAGCTGCGCACTGTTCTGACCATTTTTGGAGTCATGATCGGTATCGGAGCCCTTGTTTCGATGTTTTCTTTCGGCCAGGGAATCCAGGATAATATCACAAAGACATTCAATGAGCTGCAGCTTTTCAATTATGTAAGTGTCTACCCTCGCTCCGAACGCAATCAGCCCATCCCGTCCTCTGAGGAGCCCAACGCACCGGAACAGGCCGGCCCGCAGACGCAGGTCCTGAATGATGCATTCATCCGGGATGTCACCGAAATCGAAGGTGTGGAATCGGCCTTTCCCGAGGTCCGTTTTCCCGCCATGATTCGATTCAATGAACAAGAGAAGTTCAGTCTCGTCCAGGTCCTGCCGGCAGATGTCTGTCAATCGGGCCTTATGAAACTTCGAGCAGGCAGGCCCTACGCGCCCGCTGACTCGAATGCTCTAATCATCAGTGATTCGCTGCTGCGCCGTATGAAAGTTAGAGAGCCGGAGACCGTCATCGGGCAGGAAATCGAAATCTCGACATTGACGGTCGATTTGAGCCTTTCCAATATTCCCAACATTATATCCTTCATCAGGGGAAAGGGGCTGCCGTTTTCCAAACAGAGTTATCAGTTCACTATTGTCGGTATTACCGAAAAAATGGGGTTTTCCGGCCCGATGCCCGTACGAAGTGACGTTTTTATTACGCCGGCCGAGTCGGATAATATGAAGAAACTGTCGCTGACGAGTATCTGGGACCTCTTCCAGTCATCCCAACAGGCCAAAGGCTATTCCATGGTGAACATTAAGCTGTCCTCGACAAAGTATATCGAATCCGTTAAGGAAATAATGGAAGATCGGGGTTTCAGGACATTCGCATTGATCGACCATCTGGAAGAAATCAAAACGGGCTTTATTTTTCTGAATATGTTTCTATTCGCCATCGGCATGATTGCCATCACGGTCGCCACTCTTGGAATTATCAACACCATGGTGATGTCCATTTTGGAAAGATACAAAGAAATCGGCATTATGAAAGCGGTCGGAGCCAGTGACAGTGATGTCAAAAAGATATTCCTTTTCGAATCCGGAGCTATCGGTTTTTTGGGCGGCGTTTGGGGACTGATTCTGGGGTGGCTGGTAAGCATGATCATCAACCAAATCATCAACTATTTTATGGCCAAACAGGGAGTTCCCTATATGGACTACTTCAGCTTTCGCTGGTGGCTTTGCCTTGGGGCTATAGTTTTTTCAATCCTGATAAGTCTGGCCGCCGGAATCTATCCTACGCTGCGAGCGGCACGTGTCGATCCCGTGGTGGCACTGAGGCATGATTAATCTTCCGGTGTTTTGATCGCACCGGCCGGGAAGAATTTGCCGTAGGTACAAAAGAAGGTTATTTCAGAGATTCGAAGAACCTCTTGAATCGCGGCTGATACTTGTCGGTTATGTCAAACGATCCGATGATACCCTTTGCTTTGCCAACGATTGATTCTCTGTCCACAAATCCGAAATATCTCGAATCTCTGCTGCTGTCCCTGTTATCGCCCATTACAAAGTAGCTGCCCTGCGGCACCGTCACCGGCCCGAAACTCCGCATCGCTTGAATCGAAGGAATGCTCATAACAGTATGAGCGACTCGGCCCAAATCTTCTATTGCTAAAACACACTTAACTTTTCGCTTACCGGATAGAAGTTCTGTGTAATCCCGGCCAATTTTCGTATAACCGACAGATTCTCCATTAAGGAAAAGCGTGTTGTTTTTCATCTCGATTGTGTCGCCCGGCTGACCAATCACTCTCTTGACCAATCGGACGCCGTCTTCAGGCGAAAAACAAATGACTATGTCCCCCCTTTTAGGATCCGACCATTTTGCAAGCCGATGCATCGTCAGAGGAATCCGGAGATCATACGCTATTTTGTCCACATAGATCAAATCACCTTCCAGAATCGTAGGATTCATCGAGCCGGTCGGGACCCAATTCCAGTCCGCCAGTGACGATTTTACCGGAATGACTACGAATACGATGAAAAAAAGGGGGATTCGCCATTCCTTCCAGAGCTTGTGTAAGTATTTCTTCACTCTTTCGGTCTTCATTTGTTTCCTCA
>CBDVBU010000194.1:0-7049 GCA_965372295.1 uncultured Phycisphaerae bacterium | reverse complement strand
TCACCCAGACCGGAACGCTGCCCGCCGGGACATACGCCGTGATGGCCAGAGTCGGCGACAAAAACGTATTCCATGTAAAACCGTAGAATTGCTTTCTGTCATCCTGAGCGAAGCGAAGGATCTGGGTGGCGAATCATAAATACCATCGGCTATATCAATACAAGGTAAATCATGACTCCAGGAAATACCAAATGATGGCGTTTGAACCGGCAGATCAATCTCTCGGTGATCGTCCAGCTCGTACTGCTTGCCTCGCTTATCGTCGGCAGTTGGGTCAATCTCCAACGGCAGCTCGATCTATTGCAGCGGGACGTGAGTATGCTGTTGCAATCACAAAACAGTATCGATCAGAAACTCGAACTGCTCTGGACCAAAAGCATCTCCTACGAATACCGCCTGCAGGCCGTCGAGAAACGTGCCGCGAAAAGCGAGGAAACATTTTGATCGTCACATTCTACCAGCTTACGCAGTTGCATTTTCCTGCTTTGCAGCGGTCTTTGAAGGTATTCCAGATTTCGGGTGTTTCCCTGCACAGGCTGATAGAGACCTCCTTATCGAAGCTGCGAATCACATCGATTAGATGCGTATAGAATTCGACGCGTTGTTTCGGCGGATAGCGGAGCTTGTGGTCTGAGGCTCCTCTGACAAAATTAAAATCCAGGAGCTTTCGAGCACGATTGCCATACGCATCGGTGGCCAGGCGGAAATGGCCGGGCAGCAGCCGCATCATGCCGAGCGTAATATTTTCAGGTTTTACGATTGTTAATGTTTTCTCAATCAGGTCGGCATAGTCCGCCTGCCAGTCCGGATGGAGAATGCCCGGATCGATGCGAATCCGGATTCGATAGCCGTGCTGTTAGCACGCTTTGGCCGCACCGATACGCTCGACAAGGCTGGCTGTGCCCAACTCATGCCGCTCGATCATCTGCTGGCTGTTCAGGCTCCAGGACACAACCGTCTGGTCATTAGCCTCGACTGCAAGCAGGTTGTCGATATTGCTGCTCTTGGTCAGCAGCATCAGAAAACCTCGCGACATTCCGGCAAAAAAAGGGACCAGTATTGTTGTTAGATTCGTGATGTGGTCGAGCGCGAGACTGTCAAGCATCTCGCCCATATTGAAGCTGACTTTGCCGCCTGTGCCGGCGAGGGCCTTTCGGATCTGCTTGAACATTGTGTCGTAATTGATGTTGATTTTAATGAACGGAGCATAGTTGCGATAGACAAACGCCAGATAGCAATATGTGCAGAAGTAAGGGCAGCCATTTGAGAACGGAACGAGCTTGTAATAAGGACAGCAGCGGACGTTCGGACCGAGCCGGCCGTCGAAACGCCCCACAAAAGACGACGTTCGGCCGATCATCAGAGTCCTCTTGCCGGCGAGTAGAGCCTGAGATGGTGACATGTCCGGCGAAAAAGCCATACGTTGTCGCTCAATCAGCCGGACCTGAGCGGATGGGAACAATTTCAATATTCGCCTGGCTTCGGGATCATCCGCGGCCTGCCGCCACAACAGTATCGTTTTCGGTTTGAAGGTTCTGGCTGTGTCCATCATTGATTATTTGTCCCGGTCTCGGAATTTATAACGTTTCGTACTCAGCATTATAGCGGAAAAGCATTAAGGTCAACCAGAAACAAGGAGAGAAACGATGAAAGAAAAATGTAAGAAAGCAACATCGCCAAAAGTCACAGTCTTCATCTCTGCATGTATGTGCCTTTTATTGGCAGGGTGCGATAGCCTTCGATTTGCACCGACCGAGGCTCAGAAGCAGAACGCCTGGCTGCATAACCGCACGGCGATTGTCACCGCCGAGACGGCCAGGGCCGAAGATACATCACCGAAACTGCAGGCATTAACACAGCTCGGCGAAGTGCAGAGCCGGGCGTTTAGCGCCTATTGCGGGCTGCCGAAAGAGTTTCCGCCGGCCGAGACCGCCGAGGATATTCTCGCCGAAACGAACTGGCAGCTTGCCGGCACGGCGTTGCAGGAAAGTGCCGAGAGGCCGGACCCGTGGCAGGTGGCCGATTCGATGCTGGAGATGGGTATCGGAATCTGTGCCCTGCTGGGCGGCATTTACGGTACGCAAGCCGTTGGTTTCTTAAGGCAAGCCAGAACAAAATCCAATGCCCTGCACGAAATCATTGCCGGCAACGAACAATTCAAAAAGCAGAACCAGACTCAGGCCACCGCTTTCAAGCAGGCCCACCAAAACCAATCGCCCCAAACCCGCCAACTCGTCGTCCAAATGAAAACGTGAGGCTCGGTTTCAGATTCGAAAGAGGGATTATGGGATTTTCTCAGAAATTCATGGTTTTGTCTTGATTTGGCCGATGAATTAAGGTTAATATATATTTGTGATGATCGCAAAACTGTTTCGAATAGCGAGGGTAACATGAGCACCGCAAACCTCCAGAAAAACACGGTTACACTTGAGATCAGCGGCTCGGAGATCACTGCCGATGTATTCGGTCGAAGCGTAAGGCTATTCTTTGACTTGATTAATGATGTTGCAGTCGACGTAGCGGGAAAGCCAAAGGCGATCCAGTGGACGATATCCGTTAAGGAAGGGAGTATCGGTCTGTGTGCAACTGCTCGGTCCACAAACGGTTCACCGCAACTTGCCGCTAAAGCGGTCAGCACTATCCGGAGTGGGATTGAGATAATAGGACAGAGGAAAAAAAGGCCCGCCCACTTTTCTGACAACGCTCTGACAAAGCTTTTTGAGCTTGGCAATATCCAAGGACTTGGTGACCAAGGCGTAGAACGCATCGGCCTGCAAATCGGCCAAAAACGATGTGAATTATCGCCAGCCAGTGTTGCATATGTGGATGAGTTACTTGGAACACCAACTAGTGCTTACGGCACAGTGGAAGGGGACCTGCTGGCTCTAAACGTAAGAGGTAGACTGAAATTCTCCGTATATGAGACCTTGACTGGCAAAGAAATAAAGTGTTTCTTTGGAGATGAAATCTACAATGATGTTATCGCCGCAATAAAGAAACGCATTTCTGCATATGGGTTGATTCGCTACCGTAAGAGCGGCCAACCGGCAAGTGTAGAAATAGAAAAACTGACGGTTTTTCCTGACCAATCTGAGTTACCTCAATTTGAAGATGTAATCGGCTTACTTAAGGAGTGAGATGCCCAAGAAAGAAATAGTCTATTGGGATTCAGATTGCTTCCTTGGCTATCTTAAAAAGGAACAGGACAAAATTAGGGCATGTCGAGCTACTGCAGAAGCGATATTATCATTGCAACCTCAGCAATAACTCTTATCGAGGTGGTTCGCTTACAAAGGCAACCAATCCGTCTATCTGCCAAGACAGAGAAAACAATCAAGCGATTTTTCCTTAATCCATACATATATATCCACAACGTAGACAGAGAAGTCGGAACACTAGCGAGGAAGCTAATATGGAAGAATAATCTATCGCAAAGGGATTCTATCCATCTGGCAACGGCTGTTCTTCGAAAGATTCCGACAATGCACACATTTGATAAATACTTGCTGAAGCTTGACAATCGCTTCGGCAACCCAAGACTGCATATCTACAAACCCGGCACCGGTGACCAAATGGATTTTGGCGATCTGCATAACACAGAACAAGCCAAGTAACACAGTCATTTGATCCCAGCAATCGCAATATGTCACTACTATAATCCAAGAGTGGCAAGTGTTCCATAACATGGGTGAGGATAGGAGGAGTATCATGTCACAGAGGACGGAGAATATTTGTTTGGATGCCGATTGGCTGGCGTTGGGATTATTTGATTGCCAAGTGCATCTGGGGTCCGGTAGTTAGGAAACGACGCTCGACAAAAATTAAATCGATATGCGACAAGCTGCGAACCGAGCGAAGGAGCCCCACATAGGCACCGGACGCTTCCGGCGAAACCACCGATTCCAAAGACGCCGGCAAAAAATCCGGACAGGACGCCGCCGAATGCACCAAAGACGAGGTCTTGGCTTGACTTTGAGTTGAAATCGACACAGCAGCACACAATAAGTCGAAAGAAAAGCCCTTCTCGTCAAATCAAAGCTCGTAGTCCTTTTGATTAGTCAAAAGGACTATGGGCATCGCAGAGTAAAGCTTGTTTTGGCGGCACGATCTTTGAAAAGCCATTTATAACTGTCCCAAATTCTGTCAGATTGTTGCAATGCGGCGAAGATTCCGGTATTCTGTAGAATTATTAAGGAATCGCTGCGAAGCTGTATTCTGGTGTGCATTGCATACTCTACGGCCCGCACTGTTTTGCTGAATCTTTGGTCAAGGCGAAAATGGCAAAAGACCGTGAACATTACGAACAACGGATTCAAACGATATGCCTGCTGATTCTGACGGCACTGGGCATCACCGCGGCGTTATATTTCTTCGCCTCTGTGCTGATTCCGTTTGTGCTTGCCATCTTTCTGACGCTCTGCCTGATTCCCGCTATCGACGTTCAAATGAAGCTGCTTCGTATTCCACGACGAACAGCGATCCTGACAACGGTCGCCATCGGTTGTACACTTCTTATCCTGGCAGCTTTGCTCGTTACAGCGGCGGCAAATCAGATCGTAGAGAGCAAGGACGACTATGGAAAACAGTTCCAGCTACTGCTCATCAAAACCCGGGGCCTGCTTCCGCCCGAGTGGTACACGGATCCCAATGAGCCGGTCCTCGATCCTAACGCTCCAGCCCTCGATCCCAACGAGCCGGTTCACAGCCCTGCCGAGCCGCTGATTCGCGTTCCGACCAACACCATCAGAAGGGTGCTCACCGATATCGCCAGCAGTATCATGGGCGTGATATCCAACGGCCTTCTCGTCGTGATCTTCATGATATTCATGATCGCTGGAAAGGGCACATATAAAGCTTCGCCGGGCAGCTTATGGTGGGAAGTAGAGTCGCGTATCAAGCGATATGTACTGACTATGATTTTCACATCCGGCACTACCGGCATTCTTGTAGGGCTTGTCTTGACAATCCTGGGCGTGAAATTCGGATGGATGTTCGGCTTCCTGTCGTTTCTGTTGAATTTTATTCCAAATATAGGCTCTATCATCGCAATAATATTACCTCTGCCGGTAGCCTTGATCGATCCGGAGCTCGGCATGATATCGAAGATACTGGTTCTGGCGATTCCCGGCAGCATTCAGTTTATCATCGGCAATCTTCTCCAACCCAAGATGATGGGCGAATCTCTCGATCTGCATCCGGTTGTGGTGCTCTTGTCGTTGATTTTCTTCGGAACAATCTGGGGGATAATCGGGATGTTCCTGGCCGTACCGATAACGGCCGTCGTAAAGATACTTCTTCAAAGATTCGGCTACACACGTGCTATCGCCGATTTGATATCGGGAAAAACAGATATGCTAACCAAAAGCCCCCCCGGCAGGTGAACTTATGAAACACATCGTATTAATTGGTACAATCGCACTTACAGCAATGGTCTGGCCCGGGTATTCCGCTGCTCAGACGCAACTGGATAAAGCCAGGGCTCGAATTAGTAACTTGCGTCTGGCGTCCTATGTCACCTCACGCCAGGTCGAGCAACTCGCGACCGATCCGGCCGTTCGCACAAAGGCCCTGCAGACCATCCGGCGAATGGGCATCACGAAGCTCTATCTTGAGGTTTACCGAGGCGGCCACGTCGTTTCGCCCGAACATTTAATATTTACCCGTGACTGGCTAAAAGATATGAACATTGATGTCGTCGGCGGCATAGCAACCGTTCCCGGCGGCAATTTCGGCGTCCGGCAGAAAGGCCCGCTCGGCTGGTTCAACTGGCAGAACAAAAAGACCCAGCGAGACCTCGAAAAGGTCATCCGCATGGCCGCGCAAATCTTCGATACCTTCATCGTGGACGACTTCCTTTGCACCGGTGACGTCAGTGACGAATCGAAAGCCGCAAAAGGCAACCGGTCCTGGGGCCGGTATCGCCGGGAACTGCTTACCAAACTGGCGCAATCCGTTTTCATCGGGCCGGCGAAAGAGGTCAATCCCGACATTACCATGATTATCAAATACCCCCAGTGGTACGACCGGTTTCACCTGTTCGGCTACGACACGAAAACGCTGCCGGAGCTGTTCGATATGGTCTGGGTCGGCACGGAAACCCGCGGCCGGAATACTCAGCGATTCGGATTCGTTCAGCCTTACGAGGGATTCGTAAACTACCGCTGGCTCGCGGGCATTGCCGGCGATAAAATCGGCGGTGCGTGGTTCGATCACGGCGACTGCGCAGAGCACGACTTCATCGACCAGGCTTATACGAGCGTCTTGGCCGGCGCTGCCGAATTGGTCTTTTTCAACTTCAGCAACGTCATGGCAGGCCACCCGGACCATGAGAAAGTCGTTGACCAATTCGACCGGCTTGCAGACCTGGCGGCATTTGTCCGCGAGCATCCCGTCACAGGTGTGGCCGCCTATAAGCCGCCGAACAGCGACCCGGCCGGCGATATGTACATTATGGACTTCCTCGGTATGCTCGGCATTCCCCTGGACCCGGTGCATAAGTTCCCAGCGGATGCCCCGGTCATCTTTCTACCGGCCCAGGCGGCCGCCGATCCGGACCTGATGGATCACATTAACAAAGCCCGCACAAGAGGCGCTCACCTTATCTTCACAGCAAATCTGCTCATCGCTTCACCGGACAGCGACAAACTCGCCCGCATGGTTGGAGTTGGGCCGGATATAAAGTCAAAGCCGACGCGTGCTCGACTAATGCAGGAGTCCGGGAAAGCAAATATCACCATCGATTTGGAATCGCCTATCGAAGGCAAAGCCGTGCCGGGAAACATTTTATGCACATCCGGCGACAAACAACTCGCCCTTCTTACAGTCAGCGAAACGCCTAACGGCCGAATCGCCCTGCTCAATACACACACTTACTGCCAGGCAGATTTCGACACCGTAGGCGAGGTCTTGCTATGTCCCAAACCGCTGGGCCTGCTGGGAATGAATGGGCCGGCACTCTCAGTTCTCCGGAAGGCGTTCGGCGGCACAGCTTTCGACGGCCCCAGTTGTGTCACGTATCATCCGTTAGGCCCTTCCGGCTCCGGCAGTTG
>CBDVBU010000193.1:0-7076 GCA_965372295.1 uncultured Phycisphaerae bacterium | reverse complement strand
GAACGTTCTGGCCAGTACCGATGCCGCCAGTAAGGGCTGCGGCGAGGCGATTCTTGTAGATGAAGCCGGACTGATAACCGAAGGGGCAGGCTCGGCATTTTTCGCCGTCCGAGGGCAGACTTTGCAGACCGCCCCGCTGACGGCAAATATTCTGCCGTCCATTACCCGCAACTTTACTATCAAAGCCGGCAGCAACATCGGATTGGAAGTCGTCGAAGAATCGCTGACGGTCGAGCAGGCGGCCGGTTCCGATGAGCTTCTCATAGCCTCAACCACAAAGGACACCGTTGCCGTGGTCAGATTCGACGACAAGGTAATCGGAGACGGCAAGCCCGGCAAATATACGAAATTGCTCGCCCGGGAGTTTCTCTCATTTACCTTATAATGCTCTTGCCAATCCTGGCTCACGGAGCGGGTCGATACAGCCGGATATCGTCAAAGAACATCTTGCCCGAACCGCCGGGGATTGTCGTATTGCCCTTGCTGCCCAGGCCGATAGCTATCCTGTCTACGTTAGTCAGGACTATGCCCTGATCGGCAAAAGCCTGAAGCGGAATAACCCATTCGGTCCAGGCATCTATCGTTGCCGCGGCCGGATCATCGTGGACCACTACCGCAGGTGCTCCGGCACTGTTGGATACGGCCACATACAACGGCTCATCAGAATTATTCGGATCGCCGTAGAACCACAGCGATAATTCCGCAACGCCTTCCTCTGTCCAGTCACGCGGAGCGGTCAATGTCAGCTCTGCTTCCGAATACTTGGCATAACCCTGCTTATCGTTATCGAAGACCATAGGCATCGACTTACTGCCGCCGTGAACGATGGTTTCCTCGGTATACGAAGCAGTGGTTTCATCGCCTACAGCCGCACCTGTACCGTTGCCGGCAAAATACGGATCGGTTCCCGGCGCGCCGTAGCCAAGCCCATCATGCCACGAATACCATATTTGGTTTTCACCGGCATCGTAGTCCTCGAAGTCGTCTATGACAAGGAAGTCACCCGTCGTAAAGCTCCAGAGGCTGCCTATCCATGGACTGTCGGGGTTGACGCTGTTGACTTCATCGATACGCCAGAAGTAGCTCGTCGCCCAGGCGAGTTTGCCCGGATCGTAGCTCTCGTCGCCGAGCGCCTTGGCGCCCTTGTACTCGGGCGAGGACTTGTCGGCATTTGTGACGGCGTTTGCATCGGCGCCGAAGTATACCTCATGCGAGGTAGCGGAAACACCAGCTCCCCAACTGAGAATCGGTGTCATTTTCGTACCGGTCGCTCCATTGGCCGGACTCGGACTGCTGGCCTTAATTGGCGGTGATAATGCAGCCTGCGGAACGAAATCTTTTGGCGTGGACGGACTCGACCATCGCAGTTCTGCTACCGCGCCGCCGCCGTTCTCGTAATATTCCATGACAAGGCTGTACGTGTTTCCGGCTACCAGGTCAATCTCTCCGCTGTACTCGGTTGTGCCCTGCTCTATCCATGCATCAATGAGCTGCCGGCCATTTATCCAGAGTCGCGCGCCGTCGTCGCTGCTGGTGTAGAAAGTATAGGTCTCGGTAAACGCCGCCTCGACTTCACCGGTCCATCTGACCGAGAACTGGTCAGCACCAACCGCCGGGTCGGGTTCGCCGCTACCCCAGCTAAAATCGATCCGTGGATCTGTGCGTGTCATCACAAAAGTGGTAAAGGGCTGCACTGGTCCTGGATTGCCTGTGCCTCCAACGCTGGGATCATTCCAGTGATAGAAGTCAGCTCGAATACCGCCGCCGACCTTTGCGGTTGTAAAGCTCCAAACGTCGCCTTTATACGTATTGGCGGCATCGAACTCATCGACTCGCCAAAAATACGTTTTCTCTAATTCGAGCGGCCCGGGATTGAAATTTGCAACTCCCTGCTGCAGCCCCTCGGTAGCATTAGCCACAGTGTCGAAGTCGTCGCCAAAGTACACAGTATGCAATATTGCACCGTAACCGGCCGTCCAGTTCAAGATCAGGTTTTCAGAGTCTACAAATTTGCCACCGTCACTGGGAACGGGCTCATAGGCCTTCTTGGGAGGAATCCAGAAGCTCCAGACATTGCCTTTCCAAGGACTATTCGGGTCGGCATCATTTATCTCATCGATTCGCCAATAATAGGTCGTGCCCGGCACAAGGCCGTCCGGATAAGGGTATCCTGGAAAGCCGGCAACAAAATACACGAGGTCCTGATTGCCTCGGAATGTGTCGCCGGTACCGTCGTTCACATCGTCAAAATTGTCGCCCAAATACACATCGTGCGAGACCGCAAAATCTCCTGCCCGCCAGCCAAGGCTCACCCACGTATTCTCATGGATGGCACCATCCTCTGGGACAGGACCCAGGGCAAGTGGATATCCCTTGCCACGCATCATAAGTTGAATCTCTTCCTGTGTAAGCGCCTGGTTGTAAACTCGTACATCGTCGATTAGGCCGTCAGGACATCCATTATAACCAGCATCAGCGGGATGACCTTCACCCACCAAAAAGTTGACGCCCGACACGTCGATTGCCCCTGAAGCTCCTTCAGAAAAGACCTCTTGTCTGTTATGATACCCTTTTTTGTGCGTTCCGTCGTAAGTCAAAGCAATATGATGCCAGTCTCCATCTGCCAGATCAAGTGTTGGTCCTGACCCATTATAAGCTCCGTTTATGTACATTGAAAGGGATAGTGCTTTGGTGTCTCGCCACTCAAGCCAATAGGCACTGTATTTCCCAGCTATCAAAACAGAAAAAGCTGGGGGAACAGAGTTTAATTTCACCCACGCTGCAATCGTAACTGCATCGGTGACGTTGAGGCTCGGATCATTCCCGCAATTAACGTAATCGTCAATTCCATCGAATTGCAGCGCACCATCTATTATCCCAATTGCCCACACCGGGTCATTAATGAGGGTGCCGTCGTTTCCATTGCCACTCTGGTCATGGGCGGTGGTCCCGGAGCCCTCATCGAACCTCCAGTGTCCCACCAGTTCAGCCGAAGCGTTGCTGACAATGCCCAGCACCAAAACAAAACAGGCTAAACAAATCAATTTCTTATACATAATAGTCCTCCTTCAAAAAGAGTTAGTATGAAACGACTGATTATTATCCTGTCATCACTACGTTTTGTCCATATATGCGGCGGATAGTATCCCTGTTGTTTGCTCCTGCCTCCTTCGCCTGATAGTCGGATTATGATAATAATTCACAAATCCCAATAATTCTACTTATACCATATTGATCGCCTTGGCGTCAAGAAGAATCCTTGTCTAAGCTGCATTTATAACAATATGAGAAGTGTATATCAGATTTGCGTAAATTCATATTTCACCGACAGCTTTTTTTTTCTTCATACAGGGACAAAATTGTGTATTATGATTGCTTCGCTGATATGAAGTACAATGGATTGCAAGAAGGTTTGAGAATATCCATTGTTGAAAACGACCTGATTAAATGAGAGGTATGCAATGAAGCGTTTTATTATCCTTGGGCTATTCTGTTTATTCATTTTTAATATGTCAGGGTGCACGAAGCCTGTCGAAATCATCGCTCACCGCGGGGCATCATACTTAGCACCGGAAAACACCATGGCGTCGGTTATGCTTGGCTGGGAGAAAGGAGCCGACGTGGAGATCGATGTCTATCTGACAAAGGACAATAAAATCGTCGCCATCCATGACGACACCACAAAGCGGACTGCCGGAACGGAGGTGAATGTTGCTGAGACAACATCCGACGAGCTGCGCAAGCTCGATGTGGGAAGTTTTAAGTCCGAAGATTACGCCGGCGAGCAAATTCCTTTTCTTGCCGACATTGTCGAGACAATCCCCCGCGGGCGAAAACTCTACGTCGAAATCAAATGCGGAAAAGAGGTTCTGCCCTATCTCCGGGAGCTTCTGGCCCAAAGCGGCAAAATGTCCCGCATCGTCATCATCGGATTCGACCTGGAAACAGTGGCGATGTCAAAAGAACTAATCGACGTTCCAACGTACTGGCTCAAGGGAACCAGGAAAACCAAGGAGACCGAGCAATGGATTCCTCACGATCCGCAGCTTGTTCAAACAGCAAAGAATAAGGGTCTCGACGGACTCGACGTTCATTATGCCGGCGTTAACAAGGAGTTTACCGATGCCGTCAAAGCTTCGGGCCAGAAGCTCTACGTCTGGACGGTTGACGATCCTAAAGAGGCAATCCGGCTGATAAAACTCGGAGTCGATGGAATTACCACTAATCGCCCGGGCTGGCTTCGAGAACAGTTGTAAAACTATATTCCTGCCCGGCAGATTATTGCCGGAAAGTAAGTATTGGAATCTTAATGAGTTCTGCGTTCTGTGTGCTGCATGCTTAATAATGAAACGCATAATTCAAAACGCAGAACGAGAAACGCAGAACAAGATAAAGAACAGGAGAAACGGCAAGTGGAAATGCTGCGAGTCTGGCCGATCATTTGCGAGTTCGGCATCGGCGCAATATTGTGTATTGTCGGAATCTGGTGTGGTCTGCGCGGGGGATATCTTAACCTCAAAAACGCAGAAGACCGCCGGCTTCTATTGATACTCGTCGGCGGCTACTTTTTTATGCTGGGCATTATGTGCATCTTTACGTTCCTGGCGCCAAACTGGGCGAACGGAGGACCGCTATGATTGCTCAGGCTATCGGCGGAAATCTCGACTACGCAGTAATGTTAGGCTATTTCGTTGCCGTGCTGGGCTTCGGCCTGTATTTCGGCCGGTATACGACCACGACAAAAGATTTCTTCTTCGGCGGGCAAAGGTTTTCATGGTGGCTGATTGCATTTTCGTGCGTCGCCACGGTCGTCGGAAGCTACAGTTTCATCAAGTACAGCGCAGCGGGATTCAGGTACGGCATATCCAGCACACAGTCCTACCTTAACGACTGGTTCTGGATGCCCATTTTGGTGCTGGTTTGGCTGCCCATTATATATTACAACAAGATTGCGTCAGTTCCCGAGTACCTGGAAGCTCGTTTCGATAAAAAGACGCGCATCGCCGCGACGGTAATTATTCTGTTCTACATCATCGGCTACATCGGCATCAATCTTATCACACTCGGCCGGACGCTGCACACGCTGTTAGGCTGGCAGATAATGACCGGGGCCATCGTCACAGCCGTCGCCGTGGCCCTGTATGTCTACATTGGCGGACAAACGGCAATCATTATGACCGACCTTGTCCAGGGAATCATCCTGCTTGTCGCAGGCATGGGACTGTTTGCAGCCGCTATTTATCATTTCGGCGGTTTCGGCGACTTCTGGGCGCTGCTGCCGCGCTCGCATAAGTTTGCGTTTTCGGATTTTAGCGCCCCACCCAAGTTCAGCTTCATCGGCATCTACGTTCAGGATGGTCTGGCTAACACCGGGGCGCTCATGCTGATGCACCAGGGTTTTATCATGCGGTTTCTCTCGCTCAAAAGCGTCAAGGATTCACGCCGGATGGTGGTCTGCTGGATCCTCGTGCTGGCGCCATTAGCGGCCATCGCCACCAGTTGCGGCGGATGGATCGCCAGGGCGCTGGTCAACAATGGCGAACTGGTCACCGACCCGGGCGATTCTTTCGTAAAGGCCGCCCATTTTCTTTGTGCGCCGGGGGTATTCGGTTTCGTGCTCGCCGCTTTGACCGCGGCGCTGATGAGCACCGCCGACTCGCTTATAAACGCTGTAAGTGCGATATTCGTCAACGACATCTGGAGGCCTTACATCAAGCCGGCACGTGACGATAAGCACTATCTCCGCGTGGCGCGAATTTCAAGTCTGGCCGCGGCCGGACTGGGACTGGCCCTTGTACCCATATTTATGAAAGACACTATTTATGGGGCGCACAGCATGTTTACCGCTGCTGTGACGCCGCCGGTCGTGATGGCGATTTTGTTCGGTATTACATGGAAGCGCTACACGCCTGCCGCCGCCTTCGTGACAATTGTCGGCGGAGCAATTCTGATTGGCCTGTCTTTTGTCTGGCCCGATGCGCTGGTCGGACCTTTCGATTTCGGAATGGGACCGGACAGCTACAAGTTCATGCGGGCACTGTTCGGTCTGCTGGCGGCCGGCACGCTGGGCGTTTCCGTAACATGGTTTACCAAACCGAAGCCGGAGGAAAAAATAAAAGGGCTTGTCGCCGGGACCCAACTGGATGCTATGCGTCGGTTCAAAGGAGGGACTCCCAACCAGCACCCGGGCGAAAAGGCTCGACTGATAACTAAGTTCGATCCGAAGCTTTCGGGGCAGAACGTTGTTATCATTTCGAAGTCGGCCCTCGATAAAATGGCCGCCGAGCCGGGTGACCTGCTCTACGCCAGCCATATCCGCTGGTGGTATGGGGGGCTGCGCTCCGTTCATGTTAAGGCCGGTGCGCCTATCGAATCCGAAGACGCAGAGTTGCTGCGGATCAGCCCGGAAGATGCCGCTTCGGCACACTTTACCGAAGGGCAGCAAGTGGTAGTGGAAAAGATTATGTAAGGCGGAGCAATGAATCCTGAAAAACTGCTTGATACGACCTTCGATTGCGAATGCGGACGAAGCCACAAGGTTCCCATCAGGAGCATTATTTATGCCGAGGATGCCCTGGTGCGTCTGCCAGAGGTGCTGGATTCTTTCGTGAGCGGCCGTCGCATTGTTCTGGTCGCCGATAAGCGAACCCGGGCCATTGCCGGCGACCGTGCTAAAGAAACCCTCGAACAAACAGGCTGGTTCGTGCACGATATCATTGTCCCCGATACAGACAAAGGCGGCCCCGTTTGTGACGACTCGACTCATGCATGGCTCAATGACCTGATGCTCCCCGCCGATATTGCCCTTGCCGTCGGCACTGGTGTTGTCAACGATCTGACCAAATGGTCGGCTTTCGAGAAGAACGTGCCTTATGCCGTCTTTGCGACCGCCGCGACGATGAACGGCTTTACCGCCGCCAATGTCGCCCCTACAATCAAAGGCGTTAAGACCCTGATCCGCGCCCGGGCGCCTTTAGCGGTTTTTGCGATTCCAACTATTATCGTCGAGGCCCCTTTCGAACTGACGGCCGCCGGTCTCGGTGACACCATCGCCAAGCCCGTCAGCACCGCCGACT
>CBDVBU010000192.1:0-7090 GCA_965372295.1 uncultured Phycisphaerae bacterium | reverse complement strand
TACGTAGCAATAGACCGTTTCATCGTTCCACCCGGCGAAGGTGAATTGCTCGTACTGCCCCATGCGAGCAGCGGCGATTTTTTCTGAATTAATACTGGTGATTTGCCGCACATCGCTGCCATCAGGATTGACTGAGTACAATTCCACCGGTGAGCGTAGATTAGCCAGACCGTAAATAATTCTTCCCCCTGCCACGCTGGGTGAACTGACTCTACCATCCTTGACGATGGTCCGAGCTGCGCCGGTTTTTACATTAATTGCAAACAGCGATCTTTGGCCTGTATTGGTTGCCGTGACATAAATGGTATTTCCGTCCGCCGAAAAGCAAATTGACGATGGGCTGCGATCCCAGTCTTCGGTTAAGACCCGCTCCAGACTGCCGGGCCAGCGGCGCAGGATAATGCGAAAGCGGTCGGATTCGTAGCCGGGCCGGGCCATAGCGAGATAAGCTAAAGTCTTGCCGTCAGGCGAAAAAACGGGATTTGTGTCCCACGCCTGGTTTTTCTCAGTCAGACATTTTGGCGGCTCCGAGCCGTCAACGGGCGCAAGGTAGAGGTCGAAGTCCGTTGACCAGGGCTCTTCCGCGCCTACGTCGCGGCAGGCAAAAATTACGCCCTTGCCGTCGGGAGTGAATATCATTTCTTCAGGGCCGCCGAACGGTTTGGATGGTGTATCGGCATCCATGCCGCTCATCACATCGGCGGCCTTGTCCCCCACAGTTGGCATCACGAACAAATGCGAACGCCGGCCATCCTTCCAGGTATCCCAGTGCCGGACGAAGATGCGGTCGTAGATTCGTCCGCTCGTTTTTCTTTTTTCGATTTCATCGAGCTTGTCTTTTGTCTCGCCCGGCGTGTTGCAATCCGGGAAGACTTCCATAGTAAAAGCAATGTGCCGGCCATCAGGGGCGACAATCAGATTTCCCACATCAAGGGGCTGCTCCGTCACCTGTTCGGCCTCCCCGCCGTCAATCGCAATACGCCAAACCTGTGAAGAATCGGATCGCATGGATACAAACCAGATCGATTTGCCATCCGGCGCCCAGCGGGGATTCGAATCCGCCGCCTTGTGAGATGTCAACCGGCGAAGAGCAGTCCCATCGGCATTAACGAGCCAGAGGTCGGTCCGCCCTTTGTTTTCTTCGAGATCCGTCTTGCGCAGCACGAAAGCAATCCACTTGCCGTCCGGCGAAACTTGCGGATCGGAAAGTCGATCCATCGCCAGCATATCGTGGATGGTAAACGGATGAGTCTGGTCGAGACCGGCTGCAAAACCTGAGCCAGCCACCACAAACAGAGGGAATAAAAATAAATATATCCAACGCATAATTTTCTCCTAACCCGACTTTGTCAAAATAAAACAGTTATGAACTGCTTTAATTAACTCAAAGTGACTGATTTTCGTTGTCATGCTGAGCCGAAGGCGAAGCATCTGGGCAGCGAAATGATTTTTCGCAAACCAGATTCTTCGCTTCACTGCGTTTCGCTCAGAATGACAATTTTTAGCCATGTGCCTGTACAACAAGAACTTGCAAACAACCGTGTATTCGAATCGGTCAGTTTGAGTCATACCAATTGTGCATAATCAACACGCTTGTTCGTACCATTTCGAGCGCAGCGAAGCGGAATCGAGCCATCTTTTTTTATAGATTTCTCCACTTCGGACCACTCTGTGGCCCTACGGTCGAAATGACTAAAGCGCGAATCATAATCAAAATTGGTATTAGATATTTTTTATTTTGAAGTAGTCTTGTTTTCTTCTTTTGTAAGGGTAATTGGGATATCGAGCCAGAACGTAGAGCCATAACTGCGTCCCTTTGGCGGACTTTCCATCCCAATGCTGCCGGCAAGCATCGCGGCTAATTCGGTACAGATGGCAAGCCCCAGCCCGCTGCCGGTCGACTCGCGGGTCAGCGAGCCGTCAGCCTGACGAAATTTCTCAAATATCTTTTCCCTGTCAGACTCGGCAACCCCGCAGCCGGTATCGGTTACGGTAATTCGCATCATTCGCGACTCGGGGCCCGTGCCCCTCGCCCCGGGTGACGGGAATTGAGCTTCAATCTCAATTCTGCCACGCGCGGGAGTAAACTTCGCCGCGTTGCTCACGAAATTATAGAGTATCTGCTGGACTTTGCCGACATCCGTGACAAGAAGCGGCAAATCCGGCTGGACAATCAGCTTTATCTTGATCTTCTTCTTCTTCGTCAGTAGTGAGAACTGAGACAGGAGATTCTCAAGTAAATCAGCGACAGAAACATCTCCTATATGCAGCTCCATTTTTCCAGCCTGGGTTTTCGCCAGCTCAAGCAGGTCGTTAATCATATTCAGAAGGCTGTTGCCGCTGGTGATAATATTCTCAGCGTACCTTTGCGCCTTCTCCTTTTTTAACAGAAGAGGCTTGTCCCGCAAGACCTGGGCAAAGCCCAAAATCGCATTCAAAGGTGTTCTGAATTCGTGCGAGATATTGGCCAGGAATTCGCCTTTGATCTTGTTGGCCTTGAACAGCTCGATATTCCGCCCCGAAAGCTCCGCGATTTTGGCGTCGAGCTGCTTGTTGGCCTGACGTAATTTTTCCTGCATCGCCTGCAGCGCATCGAGCATATGATTGAACGCTTTGGCCAGTTTTTCATATTCGTCCCTGGTGGCGATTGAGCTTCTTATTTCGAGATTTCCCTCGGCGACGTTGTTTGCCAGCGCCCGTAACTGCCGGATGGGCCGCAGGATCAAACGCTGGGTTATCATGTAGAAAACGACTATCGCACCGGCGCCGCCGATCAGGCCGGCTACGATAATCCAGATACGATTCATAAAGACTGTTTTATTGATTTCACTGGCGAGGTCCCGGTTTCGAATAAGCACCGCACCGATCAGTTTATTAGGCGCAAGGGCACCGGCGGAACCCTGCGGATTGTGGCAGCTTATACAGTTACCGGTCGCCCTGAATACTCGCACGTAATGACTCTCGAGACGACCTTCATTCCTATCAAGCAGGATATCTTCATGCCGGTCCGGGTCGTTCGCCAGAGTCTCGATCATGTCTCTGACTTCTTTATCCAACTGCGAGAGCATGCTTTCATCGTCTTCCGTGAAGCGAATCCAGGATATTTCGGTATCGTTTGGATCACGAACCTGCCCGGTACTGTCCAGTGGCGGAAGAGTCCGGCCGGGTTCCTTCAATTGGAAATGCCGATCAAGAATCACCTTCGACCTTGACCTCCCGGTATCGAACAGGTCTTTTTTTATAAGCTGGCCCATCCATATATAAGGTATCGATAGTGCCAGCGTAAGGACCAGGAGCACTGCGGCACCAAAGGTGATTTGAACCTTCTTCGCCAGCGGCAAAGGCCAGAACCGCAAAAATTTCAAGAGCCTTTGCCAAATATGCCGTACATTTATACGCATAAATTCAGAACCTGCTGTTACCTACTGCTTCTGCTCTTCGGTTTTTTGCTCGATTATATGTGAGTGCCTTTGCATTCGCAGGTTAAGCTCATCGAGCTGTTTGGCGTCCACTTCGCTTGGCGCATCGGTTAAGAGGCACTGGCCTCGCTGGGTCTTTGGAAAAGCGATAACGTCCCGAATATTCTCTGTGCCGGTAAGCAGCATGACCATCCGATCGAGACCGAAGGCGATTCCCCCGTGCGGCGGAGCGCCGTATTCGAGTGCCTTCAAAAAGAAACCGAATCGCTGCCGGGCCTGCTCTCTCGATATATTGAGCAGGTCGAAAACCTTCTGCTGCACTTGCGGATCGTGGATACGAATACTGCCGCCGCCGATTTCAGAGCCGTTGACGACGATATCGTACGCCTGCGAACAAATGTTGGCCGGGTCCGTCTCGAGCTTGCCCAAATCCTCTTCAACAGGAGAAGTGAACGGATGGTGCAGCGAATCGTAGCGCTTTTCGTCCTCGTTCCACTCGAACAGCGGAAAGTCCACAATCCATACGAATTCGAATCTGTCCTTGTCGTAGAGATTCAAATCACGTGCGAGCCTGCACCGCAATGGCGCCAGAGCCTTGTTCGCTGCCTCTTCGCTATCGGCAACAAACAAGAGCAGATCGCCATCCTTTGCCCCAAAGCGTTCGAACAACTGCTGCTGTAAATCCGCGCTGAAGAACTTGGCGGTACCGCCGAGCAGTGAAAGCGTGCCGTCTTCGGCCTTGACCTTGGACCAGGCCAGGCCTTTGGCGCCGTAGTCACCAACAAAGCCGGTGAGTGTCTTTTCGATATCGCTTCGGGAATATTTTTCGCCGCCAGGGGCACAAAGGCCCTTTACGATACCACCTTTTTCAATTGTTGACGTGAAGATATTAAACGTAGTTTGTTTGGCCAGGTCGGAAATGTCTTTGAGCTTCATATCGAAACGCAGGTCCGGCCTGTCGGTCCCGTAATCGACCATCGCTTCTTTGTAAGACATTCGCCGCATCGGCATCGGGATATCAATGTCCAGAATCCGCTTCCAGACTCGCGCCACCAGGTTCTGGTGAACGCCGATGACATCGTTCACATCGACGAAGCTCATCTCGACATCGATCTGCGTGAATTCGGCCTGCCGGTCGGCTCGCGGATCTTCATCGCGGAAGCAACGCACGATCTGGAAATATTTATCGATGCCGCTGACCATGAGAATCTGCTTGAATAGCTGCGGCGATTGCGGCAGCGCGTAGAAACAGTTCTTGCTCAGCCTGCTCGGCACGAGAAAATCTCTCGCCCCTTCCGGCGTGCTCTTAGCCAGCATCGGCGTCTCTATCTCCCAGAAACCAAGCTTGTCGAAATAATCCCGCACAACCATTGTTACCTGGTGCCGGGTGCGGAGCTTTTTCTGCATCTCAGGACGGCGAAGATCGATATACCGGTTAACCAGGCGCAGCTCCTCGCCTGTCTTCTCGGCGCTATCCATTTCAAACGGCGGCGTCTTCGAGGTATTGAGAATCTCCATCTGCTCGGCGGCAACCTCGATTTCCCCGGTCGCCAGCTTCGGATTCTCCATCCCCTCGCTTCTGGGCTGAACCACGCCTTCGGTTGCAATGACCCATTCGCAGCGGGCAGTCTTTGCCAGTTTGTGCATTTCCGGCTGGGTCTCAGGATCGAAAACAATCTGCGTAAGACCTTCCCTGTCACGCAGGTCGATAAATACCAGATTGCCGTGGTCGCGATAGGAGTGGACCCATCCTGCCAACGCAACTTTTGTGCCGGCATCTTGAAGCCGGAGCTGGCCGCAATTATGTGTTCTCTTGAGCATTACAAAATCTCTCTTAATAAAAAAGATATCCAGGATTCCCACACGCGCGGAAATACCAGCCAGACAGCATAGCCGAACAGCCCCGATTCGTCAATAGCGGCTTTTTGATATTTGATGCCGGACTGCCGCACCCAGCAGGACGAGATAAGGTGCAACCAGGCACAGAGGAAAAACCACTCAGTTTGTGGAAGGCAGTAGTTGACTTTTCTTTAGCAGGCCGGCTTTGGTTGAATCGACGGTTATGGTAAACTCGCCTTTTCCATCGATTACAAACTGCACGCGAACGGCGCTCATGCCGTCGATTGTGGCAAGCTCCACCCGCTCGGCACGATGTATATCGTTGTTGTATGAAGCAGTTTGGCAATTTCGGCATCGTCATAGTATTGCTCGACCAATTGCTCGATCCAAGTGACCGCCGCTGCGCATCCGATCAGGTCGCTGCCCTCGATCCCCGCTACGACGAGCATCGCCGGGCGCGTTTGACGATCCTGCTTAGTTCCCTTGCCAAGTTCGACAAGCCAGACCTTGCGTTTACTCATTGACCGGGCAATGCTGCCGGCGCGCACAAGACTGGGATTACGTTCGGCAAGTGATGCCAGACGCCTGCCCAGGGATTTGTTGTCGTAGTACTCGGCGCCGCGGGCAAGTGGAAGACCCATGGTAAGCAGAGTGACGCCGATTAGCACAAAACAAAACAGCCTGACTGCCGGCCGGAAAACGTTCAGCGACATCCGATCAGTCTCCTACAAAGGTTCAATTAACCTTTTAATGCTATCAGATTCGCCTCTTATTGCACGATTTTATTGAGAGGAATTTTCCTTGAGCATATTGCGAAGGTAAACATGCTCGTCGCCGTGCCAGGGCTTGGTGCAGATGTCGATGTCGCCGTCGCCGTCCACGTCGGCGGCCTTGGCCTCGTGACATCGCTTGCCTTTCAGGATCACGTGCTCTTTCCATTGGCCGGCCCGGCTATCGGCGTTCTCCCAGATGAAACATGTGTGGACCTCCTGTGAGAGCGGCCCGCCGCCGGAGAAAACGTCGAGGTCGCCATCGTTATCGAAATCGGCCACGGCCAGCGAGTGAAAATCCTGCTTCGTATGGTTGGCGGAGATCAGGTGACACTTCCAGCTCATGCCCTTGCCCTGGTTCTGGAACCAGAAGACTCGTCCGTCCACCGTGTCGGCCTCGGCCTCGACAACGTCAAGGTCGCCGTCCCGATCCAGATCGCAGATCCAGACCTTGATCGCCAGGCCGTAGCGGTCGGGCCGGTTGCCGCCGGGCGGGGTCATGCCGGCATGTTCGGTCCACTGCAATCCTTTGCCGTCAATATTCTCAAACCACACGTCGCCGCGAACGACGTCGTTGTCCCCGTCGCCGTCAAGGTCGCCGATGCCTGCCGGGCCAACGCCGCCGTGGATGCCGCCGCCGATCTTATGCTCGATCCACTTTTCACGAGGATTGGCGGGGATCTCGTACCAGACCGTAACTTTGTGATTCTTCTGATCGCTGCAGGCGACAACGTCGAGCCTGCCGTCGCCGTTTATGTCGGCCGCCACGTTGTCATGACAGACGATGGTGCCGCTGTCGAATCGCCCGAAGGATTCGGTGCGAGGCTTGCCGGTGTTGCGATACCATCCGGTGCCGCAGAACTGATCGATCCATCCGTCGCCGTCGATGTCGAAGGCCGTGCCGCCGACGTCGGTGCGGACGCCCTGACCCAGGTCATGCTGAATCCACTTCTCCGGGCCGACATACTCGAACCACCACGTCCTGACACGCTCCCCGACGACCCAGTCGAGGTCGCCGTCTTTGTCGATATCGACCAGCGAAGTCTGGCCCATGCTCCGACC
>CBDVBU010000191.1:0-7100 GCA_965372295.1 uncultured Phycisphaerae bacterium | reverse complement strand
AAAAATCACAGTTGACAAAGGTCGTTCCATATCAGGGTGGCGGCTTGCCCCACCATAACGGTTCGGTGGGCCAAGGCCCACCCTACAATTCCATTGTCGTCCGTTAATCATATAGAATCTGAGCTTCAAAACGATATATTATCCGATGCAGGCAATTCGCATTAAAGTCCCTGCTATGGGGGGGTGGCAGTATCTGGATTTCCCCTTGGATGTTCGGCATCAACTTCCTGGAATCCGAGCCGGAGCCAGAGCCGACTGAGCATGACGTAGAGCGAGGGGACCACAACCAGCGTCAGGATCGTCGCGAAGCCCAGGCCGAAGATGACGACTACCGCCATGTTGCGCCACCACTGCGTGGATTCACTCCGGGTCGCCCACGTGAACGTATGGATGTCGAAGGAGATGCCGACGGCCATGGGGATCAGGCCGGTGATCGTAGTCATCGCCGTCAACATTACAGGCCGCAGGCGCGTCACACCGGCCTCAGCGGCAGCAGAAAAGAAGTCCAGTCCCTTCTGCTGCAACTGGCGCGTGTAGGCGAGCAATACTATCGCGTTGTTCACTACCACACCGGCCAGGCTGATAATGCCTATTCCCGTCATGATGATGCCGAAGGGCAAATCGCAGATCAGCAAACCCATCAAAGCGCCGATCAGCGAAAGCACAACCGTGGTCATGATAATCAACGGTATCATAAGCGAGTTGAACTGAATCACCAGGACCATGGTAACCAGCAGAAGAGCGATAGCGAACGCCTTGGAGAGAAACGCCTGCGCTTCATCCTGTTCTTCTTTTTCGCCAGCGTAACGGATTTCGTAGTTGGCTGGTAGTTCCAGCCGGATATTGGGAGCAATGAGATTTGGCCACGATGAGACGAGCAACTCCCGATTGAGAAACTGGAGTTCCTCCTCAGTCAGCATCTCTGGGCCTTGCTCTAGTAACTGCTCAGCTTTTTGTGATAGAGTCGGGTTCGGGAACGCCTCCGCGTGATAAAAAGTCGGTTTTCTGAGTACCTCGTTGAGGGACACAAGGATTTGTTCCCTTTGTTCTTTATCTGATGTCTGCGCCGAGAGCACCGCCGCAAGATTCTCCTGCGGTGCCTTTGACAGGAAGCTCAGCATACCGCCCTTTTCCGATAGCACCTCCCAGATACGTTGGGCCGGACCCGGCGTAGATCCGTTCCTCGCTTCCAGAAGCACGCGGCGCAGCACCTCCCAATCACGCACGTCGCATTCGGCCAGGCGCGCATCCCCGAGGGGATGCAGCCGTCTCTGAACGTCTGACAGCACCTCGGTGCTGAGGCGTCCCTCGGCATCGGCGGTAAGCGTGACAACGCGTTTCTGATTTACTCGATTGACTGTGCCGAATCCGCCCTGGTATTCAAACCTTCCCAGCGAGCTGAGCAGGATCGCCTCGCCGGCGGCGTTTGGAACCTGCAACCGATAGATGTCATCGATATTAATCCGCTCGGCCAGCGGCAGGCGCACGGTTATGTCGTACTCATCGTTGAACTCACGATAGGTCCCGACCTTTGTTCCGAAGATCGCCATTTTTAAAAAGTTTCCCACGGTAGCGGTGTTGACGCCGAGAAGCATCGCAACGCGACGGTCGACTATAAAGGCCAGTTCCGGACGCGTGGCCTCCAGATCGCTGCGCAAGTTGACAATATTGGGCACATCGGAGATCATGCGCCTGGCCTGCTCGCTGAGGAGTTCGAGTGTTTTGAAGTCTTCTCCAACGACGCGGATCGTGACGGCCGCACCGGTCGGAGGGCCCTCTTCTTCCTTCTCGACCCGAATCTCCGCCCCCGCGATGTCGGCTATGGCTTTGCGGATCTCAGCGATGATTTCCACGGAAGGTCGCTCGCGCTCGGCGAAGTCATAGAAGACGAGCGTAATGTTGGCCAGGTGCGGGCCGCCGGTGCTGGCCATGAGATTCATGTTACCGCCCCCGCCAGATCCCACGTTCGTGATGATGTGCTTCAGCCACGGCTTGTACGGCTGGATACGATCCTCAATCAGGCGTGCGATTCGGTCGGTTTCATGAATGTTTGTACCTTGCGGGGCGCGTATGCCGATCATAGCGCGCTCCGGGTCGCCTTCCGGAAAGAACTCCGTGCCCTTGCCGATTTTGCCGTACAAGGTCGCTAAAGCAACCAGCAGGCAGAACGCCAAAAACAAGGTCAGGCCCGGATTATTCAGTCCGGCATGGAGAAACCTGCTGTAGCCCCGAATAAACCAGTGATCGGTCTGCCGCGGCGTTGGTGAACGTCCCGCCCAGACAGAACAGATCGCCGGATTGAACACAAGCCCTACGAAAAGCGAGGCAAGCAAGCCGAGAGTCAGGGTGATGGGCAGGTACTTCATGAAATCGCCCATGATCCCCGGCCAGAACATCAGCGGCAGAAACGCACAGACCGTGGTGAACGTCGAGGTCGTGATCGGCCAGGCGACCTGCCTGGCCCCGAGTATGGCCGCCTCAACGCGATTATGCCCAAGCTGAAGATGCCGAAAGATGTTCTCCACAATTACAATGGCGTTATCGACCAGCATCCCCAGCACCAGCACAAGGCTGAACAGCACGATCATGTTCATCGTGTAGTCCAGCATCTGGACGAGGAAGAAGGTGATCAACATACTCAGGGGAATTACCATCGCAACAATCGAACTCGGGCGCCAGCCGAGGAACAGCAGCAACACTGCCGTCACCAGAACCAGCGCTGAGAAGATATTATTTTCCAGGTCGGCGACCATGTTGCGGATGTACTTCGACATATCGAAAGTAATGTCAAACTTCAACATGCCCTTGGCCTGCTCCTGTGCTTCGTTAATCACCGCCTTGATATAATCGGAAACATCAACGGCGTTGGCTCCGACACGCTTTGTAATACTCAGCGTGATATTAGGAATACCATCGAGACGTGAGTAACTGCTTCGGTCCTTGAACATATAATTTACTTTGGCGACATCGGACAGATAGATGGGCTTGCCGTCCCGCACGGTCAGCAGCAAATGGTCCACCTCCTCCGGCGTGACGAACTCGGCTGGAATGCGAACGTTGAATTTCATCCCCTCCGTCTCCAGGCCGCCCGCGGAGATATTGACATTTTCCGATGGAATCAGAGCAAGAATCTCCGGGATCATCAGGTTATACAAAGCCACACGGTCGGGATCGAACTCTAACCGGACTTCAGGCTCCAAATCACCCATCATCTCCACCTTAAGCACACCGGGCACAGCTTCGAGCGCATCCTGCACATCATCGGCGACCTCCTTGAGCTGGACGGGTGAGACTTCGCCGGAGAGACTTATAAGCATTATAGGCAGCTCGGCGAAGTTGATTTCTTTAATCACCGGCTCCTCGGCGTCCATCGGCAGTTCCCCCTTGGCAAGGTCGACCCGGTCGCGCACGCGTTGCAGGGCTGCTTCGCTGGGTACGTCCGGTGCAAATTCCACGCTGATCAAGGACATACCCTCGGCGCTGCTGGAAGTAATTTCCTCGATACCCCTGATGCCGTTGAGTTCCTTCTCGATCTTCATCGTCACGGAGGTCTCTATATCCTCCGGCGAGACTCCCTCATAGGTTGTAGTGACCAGGATGAAGGGGATGGGGATATCCGGGGCCGCCTCGCGCGGCAGCGTGAGGTAGCTGTAGCCGCCCATTAGGATGATGATAAGGCCCAGTACGGCGACTGTCGTGCGGTTTTTGATGGCAAGGTCGGTAAGGAGCATAGCGGCTATTTCCTCTACGGTACGATATTCACCTTCTGTCCCGGTGCGACGAAGCGATGGCCGGCGATGATGAGCTTATCGCCCGGTTCCAGGCCGCTCGTTATTTGTACTTGATAGCCCCTGATGATACCGAACTCGACTTCGTGGCGCTTGGCCTGCAAGGAATTGACAACGTAGACGGCCTTGCTGTCCTCCATCGGGATCACGGCCAGCAGCGGGATCAGGACGGCGTCTTTGAGGATTCGACGCGTCAGGCGGACATGCACGATCTGCCCGCTCCGCAGGAGCCGTTCCTTGTTACCCAGGGTTATCTCCGTGCGAGTGGATCGAGTCCTTGGATCAGCCAACTCGCTAATGAAGCTGATCGTTCCTACCATCGATCTGGTTTGGCCTTTTGTGTCCACAAAGATCTCCGCCTTTTCGCCAGTGGCGAAAAAAACAATGTCGCGTTCGGGAATTTCAACAACTACTTTCACTGTATCGGTATCAACTACCTGGGCCACGGGATTGCCGGTATCGACGAATTCGCCCTCCTCAATGAGCAGATCGTTGAGCACTCCGGCTGTGGGTGAGAGAATGCTGGTACGTTCCAGACGGGCGCGGATTCCTTCGAGACGGGCCTTGCTGATAGCAAGCTGAAAGGTAGCATTATCCAGGTCTCGCTGGGTGGCGGCGTTTCCTTTAGTTAAGTTCGTCATTCGGTCGAACTCGATTTGGTCCCGCTCGGCCTGCGCCTTGGCGCTCTCGAATTCGGGTAGTATGAGGTCCGTATTGAGCTTGATGAGCAGGTCTCCGGCGCTTACTTTGTTGCCCTCCTCCGGAGGAATGCGTTCGACGCGGCCGCTGACCTCGGCAGAAACCGTAACGATCCGGTTTGGCTCGACCACAGCAGGCAGATCGAATGTGTCGGCAAGCTGCGGTTCTGCCGTTACGGTCATGACTGTAACGTTTACCGGCGGCGCTTCGGTTGCGGGAGCTTCCCGTTTTTTCGCCGGCATTTTCATGATTGCGGCTAATACTGCTATCGCAACGAGAATGATGACCGCCTTGATGGCATTCCGACGCAACCAGTTATTATTTGTTTTACTAATTTTAGTCGATTTATTACCCATCGGCCGTACCTTTATTTAGGCACTCTAACAAAACCTAACTTGTCATTCCGAGCGTAGCCGAGGAATCTATTGAAATAGCCCCGCGGAGCGGTTCGGTATTCTTCAAGTTTGGTTTTGTTAGAGCCTCTTAATATAAATGGCTACTCGACAATATGAGCCATCGTTGATACATACATTATAACATCGAGGCCGGCAAAATTCAAGACGGAGGACAAGAGAAAGTGTAAAGTTAACATTTTTCGGTTATTCTGCTACTCGGAACATATAAACAGGCGGCCTTATGCTCACACACAAGGCCGCCAAAAGGCAAGGACTGTATCTATGCGATCCGGCAATCGAACGATGGGATCCCATCAATGCAGATGGCTACCAATCGCGTACAACGATTCCATCTTTACCCACTAAATACCGCTCCGAATTTCTGACCATTAGATTGTACACTTTGCCGATGCAAGGCAATGCTCTTTTTACAACACGATTGACAGTGATCGGGCCCTCTAAAGAGACGAGTTTCGAGCCGCTCGTCAGCTCCTGCACCGGAGCCCACTGCTCAGAATCCAACAAGAAGTAATGTGTGTCGGCGACGCTGATCAGATTTCCGGTTTCCAGCACGATATCGTAGCACTGCCACGGCCCCTCAGACTCATTATGCTCAGTGATGCTGTAAATTTCACATGAGCAGACAGTTCTACTTTGGAAGGTTAATGTACGGAAACTGATCGGTTTCTGAACCATTTGCCCGGGGACGACCTTGGATATCTGAACTAATGCACCATCGACCCAAACGAGGGTGTCGGCAAGGAAACACAGCCGAGGAGTCGGCTTTACAGGTTCCGTACTGCCGCCTGTACCATCGTGTACCAGCAGTGAATCCAATCTATTTTGCGGCTCACTACCAATCCCAGGCACACTGCCTATTCTTATGTCTCCGCCATCCCAGAAGGTGTAGATGTTATCATCGTTGATTCCGCAGAATGGGTTTTTCTCCTGGCCGACGTGGATGTCCAGGAACAATACGTTTTGTGCATCCTCCTGATGTTCAATGGCATTGCCGATTTTAACGGATTCTTTGCCGCCATCAGGATTGAAGAGACTTATGTCTTTGGCAGATGCACCGGGAGAATCCTGCCATGGATTCCTGTCGGCTGCTACCGCCATACCAGGCTCGCTCGACGTGGTCAGAGCGTACAGGCCAAACGGCATATGGTAAGAGTAGCTGCAATGTGTTTCCGGCTCCCTGCCGAAATCCCAGAGATCGATAAGGTCTCTGTTACCCGCGTTGTAATTGGCTGGTTTGAACTCTGAAACCCCGGAATCGCCCTTGCACAAAAACGACTTGGGTGTTACCTCGGCATACTTGACCAGAAGGTAGAAGCAGGATGAGATGTTTGCCGTTCCACCACTGCCGTCCGTGCCTACGCCGTAAGCGGTAAATCGGTTCAGGGCATCCCATTGAGGTATTCTCGCAGCCCACACGCTGTTTCTGCCGCCGGAACGAGGCAATTCATCCTCGTAATCGTTGGCATAGATCAGCATGGCCTTGCCGATACCTGAGAGATTCGTTCCGCAGACCATTCTAAAGGCAATCTGCCTTACCCTGGCCAGCGCGGGCATCAGAATGCCCATGAGCAGTGCTATGATCGCAATAACGACCAGCAGCTCAACTAATGTAAAACCGTTCCGTTTCATTTTTTTCTCCTTCGCTTTTTCGGAGATTCGCTCGACCGACCGCTTTTGAGCACTTTTTGAAAATCTCTTCTATAAGATAAGTGCAACTAACTACCGTGACCGCATCATGATAAGTCCCTGCAAAAAAGTAACATATAGCGCTAAGCGCCGTTTCTCAGCGAATCTCCATGTTTCGTTTTTTCGCTCAAAAACGGTCGGTAAAAGCAATTTCGTCAAATTGTTTTCGAGTGCCGATTGCCGATTTCAAATCGCCAATCGAATATCGAAAATCAACAATTCTTTGGCAGGCAGGTCGAAGATATGAAACAACAAGTGAAAATGATGACAACCTAAATTATGATAAGTCTTTCAATCCTGCCTATCTGTTTTGTCTTCCATAAAGGGCGCAAATTCCATGCGCAAAACTGTCCTCGATTCAAAAGTTTAAGCTGAACTGAAAAAGAACCTTAACTTTGGCAGGCGGGTTCAGGATATGATAAAACAAACAAATATGATAACGACTCAAAATATAATAAATTCAAGCCTGCCTGTATCTATATACGATTGTAGCACAAATTAGTTTTCCCTA
>CBDVBU010000190.1:0-7109 GCA_965372295.1 uncultured Phycisphaerae bacterium | reverse complement strand
GCTCCTGCGGCGTAGTGTCACGCATGCCGGCTGTGTAGTGAATTTGCGCCTCGGCCTGGATAATTCTGCCGATATTGCCCTGTTGAATATATTGCCGGGCCTGTTGAATTGCTTTACTCTTCCGGCGTTGGAAGCCGATTTGCACTATCCGGCCGTGTTTCTTCGCCGCTGCAAGCATTGCCTTGCCTTCGTTTATGTCGTATGACAACGGCTTCTCACAATATACATCGAGGCCTTTTTCCAAAGCGGCGATAAACATCAGTGCATGCCAATGCGGCGGCGAGGCAATAATCACGGCTTCTAAACCCGGAGTATCAAGAAGCTCATTGTAGGATTTGAAAGTCTTAGGTCGTGAGCCCTGCAACTTTTCAACTTCGTCCGCACTTTTCTTGAGGTGCTGGCTGTCTATATCGCAAAGTGCAACGATTTCCACGCCGCCGACCTTGAAGGCCGCTTTCACATCCACCATGCCATACCAGCCACAGCCGATTAGACCGGTTTTCAGTTTGGATTTTGCCGTGTTATCTGAAGCCCCGCGAAGCATTGTTGTCATGGCCACGGTACCAGCCACTGTCGTCTCAATGAATTTCCGCCTATTCATTTTTTCCATGGTAAATGTCCCTTCTGCCTGCTCAGGCAATGCAAACATTATTGTGCTCAATTACAGATTATAATACTTGCTTGAATGAGGTTGTCAATAGTGGCTCCTAACGACTCGCAACCACTTTCGAGATATGGCGGTTCCTCAATTTGGATGAGATGTCGGTCTGAAAAATGGATTGCAATTACCTGCCTCGTTGGGTTATTATATTTTAATAACGTGTGAAATATGATCGAATAAATATTCAAGGGAGCAAGACCATGTTAAAATTAGGTATGCACGTAGATAATTGGCGGCACTTCGATGTTTCTTATGAGGTGCCGTGTCAATTCGCAAAGGACAATGATATTGAGTATGTAGAGTTCGGGACAATCGATGGTGACTACTTCATTCAGGCATTGGGATATAATCCGCATATTCCGCTTCACTCCGATCCGCTTAAGCTCAAAAGTTACCTGGACTCGCTTGGATTAAAAGTCTCAGAACTCGACGCTGCCTATCCGATGTCAAGCCCTGAAGGCCAGTATCGGGGCATCGGGTACACGATTCGGACCATCCAGTTCGCCGGGGCTATCGGGTGTCCCTGCGTTGACACAACCGACGGAGGCAGCAAGCCGGAGGGGTACACCGATGATGAAGTCATGGCGCTTATGAAACAGTACTATCGCGTAGTGCTGGACTGGGCGCAAAGATATGACATGATAATAAATGTAGAACCGCATGGTCCTTACACGACCGATCCTGATACTATGGAGCAAATCCTGAGTTTCTCCGATTCACCCTACTTGAGGATGAACTTCGACACCGGCAACACTTTTATTGCCGGGCAGGACCCGGTGAAGTTCCTCCGGAGGTTCCGTGACAAAGTTTCACATTGCCATATCAAGGACGTCAGTGAGGAGCTTGCTAAGGTTGTGCTTGGCGGACAAACGGGTATCGCCTCGTCCGTTGTTGCTATAGGCGAAGGAGTCAACGCCGAAAATATAGCCGGGTGCATCGAACTATTGAAGGAGATCGACTGGGATGGTGTCCTCTCCATTGAATGTGAGGCGGCCCCCGGCAAGGTCGAGCAAAGCATCGAGTGGCTGCGAAAGGAAATCTCCCGATAGAACATTATATCTTGTGGAAGTTTTTATTAAACTTTACGATTGCTCCGAGAAAATTAGAGTTAACAATGGAAGGGCGCAAATTATGAAAAACTGGGTGGTATTAGTTTTGTTAGGGATTTTCCTGGCTACTACGATGGCTGGCTGTAAGAAAGGTGGGTGAGGTTTCTCTGCCCAATGCGGTGCACATGTTGTGCATTCTGGAAAGACCTTCCAGAACAATTCCGGCAACTCTATTGAATATCCGGTCGAACTTCAAGGCAAGAATGCCTCGTCTCCGCTCGGCATGAAGAACCCCCACATCTTCACTCTGAGCGCAGTCAAAGGGTAAGCCCGACCAGCGGTTACTACGCAGCCTTTCAATTCTTCATTATAAAAACGAAAGTCGGATCGAGGGGGTATCGGCCGAATCGCTCGCCGTAGATTGCCAGCCCTCCCGGCAGTGCTTCGTCGACTTCAAGTCTCAATACTATTTCTTTTTGAGCGGCCGCTTCCTGCAAAACCGATTTCGGAATATGAGCATTGACCAGGTAGCCGTATGAGCCCGCTTCACGCAATTTTCTGTCGCGTTTCTGGCTGTGCCACGAGAGAATCCCACGGTGATCGGCCGGGTCGTCCTGAAGATCGAAGGCCCCAACCGTCCGTCCGGCAACGCGTATGCGAACGGCACTTGGGTAACGAGTCTCATCGGTCATCGGGTAAGAGTTAGGATTCGAGCTGGGATCGTGTGTCCCCTTGCCCCGCATGAAATCGCCTCCCTGCTTGCGTGCTCCCTCCCTGTCCTTGCCGAAGAGCTGCTTTGCGGAAACCTCGACACGGAAGCTGGCTTCGGCAATGTCCTCGACATTCAGACCGGCGGGCCATGGCAGAGAATATTCGAAATACCCCGCTCCGGCACCGTTTACTTTCAGCCCTTCGAGCACATTCCACTGTTTAATAGACCATTCAGCCTTCCTGAAATTGTTGGGGGCAAAACGAACAACTTTGATTTTCCCGGAGTTTGATGTAATTGTCTCTTCGCGAGGTGACTGACCTTGCGCTACCAGATACGTCGTAAAGTTGCGGTGCAGAACATTTCCCGATTCATCTTCCAAAGCCAGGCTCAGTACGGCCAGCGCAGGCTTGCCGGGCATTGTTACCGAGATTGGTTTTAGCTCCTTATTCATCCAGGGATTATAAGAAATGGTGCGTTCATATTGGGAATAAATCTCCCGGCGTCCGAATGTGTCCCAGCCGAATAATTCGGCACGCAGCGTCAAATTTCTGCTGACCGCTGCATCCGTCATGAAGGACGCGTAAAGAGGCACCTGGATATTCTCGCCCGGTTTGACGTTACGGCACAGCTCCCTTTCCGAGGCCAGATAAAATTGGCCATGCAAGTCTCTCAAGCTCATGCCCTCGATTAGTTCGGGTATGCCGGTGTACTTTTCCGAACGGTCGTACTTATAGTAGCCGTTCCATTCGTTGATGACATCATGATGCTCGGTGTATAGCCAGCCGCAAATCTCCGGATGCCGCCTGAACTCGTTCATCATAATATGATAATCCCAACTCCAGTCGACGTCGCCGGCGCTTCCTTCGTAGCCCCAGACGTTGCCGCACTCGCTGTTGAGCAGGGGCTGATTGCCCTGGGTGCGTCCGCCGATGTAGTTCCACTTCGATCCCGGATATGTATCGCGGGTAATCTGTTCCAATCGCTCGCGCCAGCCGTAACCAGGCAAATAGGCGTGCCAACTATTAATGTCGGTAGCGACGTGGTCGTTGTTGCAGGGCGAGTTGTCTTCCACCAGGCGCGTCGGATCGAGCTTCTTAGTCAACTGGTAAATCGATGCTACCCATTCCTGAGTTTCCGGAGTATAGCCTTTTTTCCCGGTTCGCAGTCCCCATGTTTCATTGAAGTTCACCCAGGAAAAAATCGCAGGATGGTTATAATCCCGGCGAATCATACCTCGCAGTGCGGTTTCGGTCTCCTGCCGCATTTGGGCGTCGGGCGGCCCCCAACTGTTTGGGACATCGGCCATAATCAGGATTCCGAGCCGGTCGGCCCAATACAGTTTGCGCGGCACTTCGACCTTGATGTGAATACGCTGCCCGTTCAAACCGATGCGTCGAGAACGCAATATCTCGTCCCGCATGAAATCGTCGCTGGGGAAAGTATAAAAACCCTCAGGATGATAGGCCTGGTCCAGCGCCAACTGCAGATATACCGGCTTATCGTTCAGCGCGATGTAGGGGAAATCCGTGCCGGGGAGATTGACCACGCTGACCTTTCTCATGCCGAAGTATGTAGAGACGCGATCTTCAATTTCGCCGGGCTTCATTAGCACCGCCTCAACTTCATAAAGATACGGATCTTCCAGAGACCACAGACGCTGCTTTTCAATACTCACTTCGAACTCTATTTCCCTGGCTCCTTTGCGAACCGTTTGGATAATATTCGGATTCTCCAGGTCGTGCGGCTTAAATTGAAGTTTCAGGTTCATATCTGCCGGGGCGGGTTTGTCAAGAATCGCCTTGACTGTGACTTTCCTGTTGTCGATATCAGGCGTGAAATGAATCGTCTCCAGAGCAACTCCGGGGCGAGATTCCAGATAGACGGTCTGCCATATCCCGGCGGCCCTGCCATAGCCCTGCTTACCTTCCAATTTGAATTTATGAGGCGTGTCATCTACTCGCAAGACCAGGCGCTGAGTTTCTCCTTTTTTCAAGTACGGCGTAAGATCGAACTCAAAAGGAGTGTAGCCTCCCTGGTAATCTCCCAGCGGATTTCCATCCAGCCAGGCGGTTGTGTGCCAGTCGGAGGCGCCGATAACCAGAAAGACCCGTCGATTCGGCCATGATTCGGGAACGGTTATCGAGCGGGCGTACCAGCCAATGTCCGCCTTATCTTCAATTCCGGACAGTTTCGAGCCCCAGGGAAATGGAACCATAATAGTCTCGGGGAAGTCGGCGCCGGCCTTGAACCACTGCTGCTTCTGTCCTACGTCCTTTTCGTCGAAGCGGAATTGCCAGGGACCGTTGAGATTGAGCCATTGCTGTCTTTGAAAATCAGGGCGCGGATGTTCCGGCAGCGGTATGTTCTCACTGCTGAACGTTTCACCTCTTAGCAGATTTCCCACGCAGATTACGGAAGCCAACACTAAAGAAACACATATCTTGTTCGGTATCGCGTTTCGCATTTCATGCCTTTCAATTGTTCAGTTTAGTTTTTCGACAGCTCTTTTATGTAGATATTCTTGAATTGCAAAAGGGCCGGCGGGCTGGTCCATTTGCCGTCGCGTTTGCTGCCATGGTGCTGGAGTCCTACCGGGCCTTTGGCTGCGACTCCGGGTAGTTGGGCGTTCTTTATGACCGTCTTGCCGTTTAGAACGACCGTCACCCGGTCGCCCTTCATTCTTATCTCGAAGCGGTTCCATTGCCCGACGGGATTGTCGGCCTGCGTTCGAGGGGTCACCCCGGCGCGAACTTCCGGCGGCTGGCTCTTGTCGTTCCTGTAGCCGTAGAACTCGCCCGAGCCGATAGGCCAGCACCAGATGTTCACCTGGTTCTTGCCGGAACCGCGAAGGTATATCCCCGAATCGGAGTCGGGAAGCGACATTCGTATTTCCTTGCCGTTAATATCTCTTGCGTGCGTGCCGTCAGGCAGGATATAGGGGACACGTGGATTGATATAAGGCGTCTCCTTGATTCTCCAGTCTACACGCAGGATAAAGTCGCCGAATTCGCCCACCGCCCACAGGCTCTTATCACCCTTGGCCTGGCTCTCTGCATCGTAGTCAATCACTCCGTCGATGATTTTCCAGTGCCCGCCGTCGCCTTCGGGCACCTTCCAGCCGGTGAAGTCGCGTCCGTTAAACAGGGCGGTAAACCCGCGCGGCGCGACGTTGTCCACTTCCTTCTTTTGTTTTGCAGAACCGCGCGACCGGGCCTGGGCCTCCATAGATGGAGCCACCTGCAACACCACTGCCGCCACAATCAACCATGCCACAAATCTCTTTGAATTCATTTTTGCCTCCTGAAATTTGATTACCATACATTTCGATCTGCCTCGTAGCCGACTCGACGCTAACATGGCAACATTATGCCCGCCCACGCGGCCTTAGTCAATATTAGTATGATCCAATTTGTTCGCCCCGGGCGAGGAGCATTTTGCTCGCCAATCTTTTGCAATCGAAGCTTGACTGACAAATATTGACGAGCTTGTTTTAGCTTTGTCGTTTCGATATCTCAAGGATGACTGTGTGGCGCAAGAACTAATTACAATTGGTACAAGTTGCATTTCAAGCGCGTATCTCAGCCCTATGGACAGGCAGCTTCGGTTTGGCTTTCATCTTCGTCTATTTTAGCAGGTTTTCCAATAGGAACAATCCGCTCTTGCCGGGGGCTACTATGTCTATATCACCGTCTGCGTCTATATCGCGAGCAGCCGTGCTGATGCCTAAACCGACATCCCCGCCCTCGTGTATGAGATGGCGCTGCCATTCGCTCTCGTTACGGTCGAATTTGTAGTAGTATAAGCAGGGCGGGTCGTTGCCTCCGGGATCGTTGCCGTTGTGAGCATGAAAACGTTTGCCGGTGATAAGCTCGTCGGTGCCGTCGTTGTCAAGATCGGCCAAAAGCAAAAAGTGAGGTTGCGACCATGAATCGTCGATAAGATGCTTTTGCCAAGAGCGGCCACCATCTGAAGTGCCTTGCTCAAGCCAGTAGAGCCCGTAATTATGGCCCAAACCCCAGATTATGTCGGCGTCCCCATCCGCGTCGACATCGTGCGCGAGTATGGGAATACTGGCATGGCCGAGGTCGAACTCTGCGTGCCATTTCCATTGCTCGCTCGCATCAGGAGTCTGTTCGAGCCAGCCGGTGGGAGTGATTACATCGCACCGGCCGTCCCCGTTTACATCGTCGGCGCCAATTCCGTGGGCGGCGGCCTGTTTTGGTAACTGGTGCTTGGTCCATTTCACGCCGTGCGGTGCGGCCTTGTCCCGGCTGAATTCATACCACGCAGCCTGGTTCATGATGTTGGGCAGAACGTCGATCTGCCCGTCGGCGTTGATATCGACGGCCAAAGCCGTTTCGATATTGCCCGGTGTATCGATGTCGATGACCTCGAATTCACCGCCGGCCCGGCCGGGATTGCGAAGCCAGAAAAGTTTTTTATTATGCCACGCGGCGTCGGCGATATCGGTCCAGCCGTCACCGTCGATGTCTATTGGCAGGTTGGCAAAATCGTAATAATAATTGCCCTGTTCAGGCACATCGCGCACAACGTGCTTTTTCCACGCCGGGGCCTCGTACCAGAATCCTCCGCAGAAAATATCGAGCTTGCCGTCACGGTTGATATCGGCTATGCCGGCGGCTTCGAAGCCCGAATCAGCGTTGATTACGTGCAGGCGAAAGCCTTT
>CBDVBU010000189.1:0-7187 GCA_965372295.1 uncultured Phycisphaerae bacterium | reverse complement strand
ACAACCATGACCAAAAACACCGAAACACCCCGCAAAGAGAGCATTTTCATCACCATCACGCTCGGTATACTGGCAGGTGAGGTACTTAATCAACGCCTGCGCCATCGTCAAACGAACCGTCTTAGCACTCATGTCAAAACCTCCAAACTTTTATTCAAGTCCCCCATAATCCTCAACAAAGGCCATCATCTCTTCATAGGTAGGCATGAAATTCGCACAACCGTGTTTGGTGACAACAATCGCCCCACACGCGTTGCCCATTCTTGCGGCTTTGTACCAGCCCAGATCTTTGACGTACCCGTAAAGAAATCCGGCGGCAAAGGCATCTCCGGCCCCCAGAATATTTGTCACTTCAACCGGAAATCCCGGCGCATCGATTTGCTCGATTTTACCCTGTCGATCCGCCAGATGAACGCAGACGCCCTGGCGACCTTTTTTTTGCAGCAATGCTTCCGGCCCCATGGAAAGCATGTTACGAATCGCCCGGTCCACATCTCCCCGGACCTGTGTGTCCGAAACCGAATCTGTAAGTTCAATATGACTCACATCTGTCAACATAGCGGCATTTATCTCATCTTCGGTACCGATCACGACGTCCACCAACCGAAGCGCCGAACGTACTACCACGCCGAAAGCCCTTGGATCATGCCACTGATCGGGACGAAAATCTATATCAAGGACAACTTTTGTCCCCGCCCGGCGGGCCAGCTCGGCGGCAAATAATGTCGCACTGCGACTCGGCTCCATAGACAAATTTGTGCCGGCAAACTGAAACACCTTGCTATCTGAAACAGGTGATTTGAGAACATCGTCTATCGTCAATGCAATGTCAGCACAATTATCACGATAATAGACCAGAGGAAAACTGTCCGGCGGCTCTATCCCCAGAATCACAGCGCTGGTCCGCTTGCCGGGCTTACGGCAGATAAATCGTGTCTCCACTTGCTCTTCCTGCAAAAATTTCAGAATAAAATCCCCAACCGGATCTTCACCAAGCCCTGTCAACAAAGCTGTCTTTAGCCCCAGCCTTCGTCCTCCCACGCTTATATTCGTCGGCGAGCCTCCGACATACGCGGCATAACTCGTAATATCCACAAACGGCGAACCTATGTCATTGCTGTAAAGATCGATTGATGAGCGCCCCATGTGAAGCGTGTCGTATGTCCGTTTGGTTTCACTCATATAAAACTCCTGTAAAAACAAATGATGCGCGACCCGGAGCAAATTAATATAACGGCAGCCGATTGTCTTTTAGCTTGTAAGTATCTTTAACCCAGGTGTATTTCGGATCGTCCTGATTAGCAAGCATCTGGGCGCTTCCCGCCAATACATTCAAATAGTAAGTTGTGTATCCCGGGGCGCTCACCACCGGATGATAACCTTCCGGCACCAGAACGGCACAGTTATTTTCCGCCCTGACCAAAGCGTCAATGGGAAAGCCAGCTTTATGAAGCGGCGATGTTTCATCCGTATATACCCGCTGATAGGCATATCCATCGGGCTTGTCAATTTTATAAAAATACACTTCCTCCAAGTCGGCTTCGAGCAGATTGCCCTCCTTATCTTCCAGGTGGATATCGTGCTTGTGAGGTGGATAACTGCTCCAGTTACCGCTGGGAGTATAAACCTCAACAAGCACCAGGCGATGAACAGGCGAATCCGAAGGCAACAAATCATTGATCTGACGACTAACGTTGTCGCCTCCCCGCACGGCAATCGCCACATCCTCGGGCTTGATCAGCCATGGTTGGTGGTCCTGATCGGTCGGCACCCAGGCTACGGCATATTCACCGCTTTGTTCGGCAGTAATAGTAAACTCGCAGCGTCGGGGCAGATACAATGCGTGAGCCGCCCCGGCAAAAACATCCTTACGTGAGCCGATTCCCAACCACTGTCCCCGATTCGAACGAACAGTATAGCGCCCGCTAAGATTCGCTATGACCAGTTCATTCTCACCGGTCGCAAATGACCAGCTCTGACCTGCCGCAAGTCGTCTGACCTGAAAGGAAATATATTCCCAACCCGCCTTCTCCGGCGTGATTGACAAGATCAAATCCGGATCATCCTGGAAAACGCCGGGTTTCACTAAAATGTTATCCGCTGTATATTGCACTCGTTAAACTCCCTGAATACTTCATACCAGGCAAAAAACCAACTTTTATTTTAATAACGAATTTCGAACTATCAGTGACTCGGGCACAAATCCTCTCGTTATTTTGCCATTTTCCTGACGCTTTCACAACTGCAAATTTGCTCAGATATTACCACGAGAAAGTCTTGAAAGACAAATGTTTTCGTTTGCAATATTTTTTGTTAAAATTCGTGCATACATTCTTTGTTATCAAATAAGGAGAATAAGTTATGAAGAAGGTCATAAGTATAGTTGCTCTGGTTGTAATAGCCGCTGTTTTTATCATTATTGGAATCGCCAGGAAGGGGAGCAGCAATAATAAACGTCGTATCGCTGTGATTCCCAAAGGGACATCATCGGTTTTCTGGGAGTCGGTTCATGCCGGGGCGGAAAAAGCAGGCGAGGAATTCGGCTATGAGATTTCCTGGAACGGTCCGGAGCTTGAGAGCGATCGGGAAAGGCAGATACAAATAGTCGAAGATTTCATTGCCCTGAAAGTTGCGGGGATTGTTCTGGCGCCCAACGGCAGCAATGCCCTCGTGCCCAAGGTCGAAGAAATGTTCGCCAGGAATATACCCTGCGTAATTATCGACTCGGCAATAGATACGGACAAATATGTTTCGTTTGCGGCTACGAATAACTATCAAGGCGGTGTAATTGCAGCACGGCGGATGGGAAAGATTCTCGACGGAAAAGGTAAGGTGATCGTGGTGAAGTTTATGCCCGGCTCAGGCTCGACGACCAATCGGGAGAACGGCTTCATTGATACCATCGAGAAAGAATTCACCGGTATCGAAATCGTTGACACGAAATACGGAATGGCCACTGTGGAAACGTCATTACAAGCGGCCGAAGATCTCTTGACCAAACACACGGAACTCGACGGTCTTTATGCCTGTAACGCGGGCACTTCGGTAGGCTCGGCACAGGCGCTGCAAAGTCAGGGACGAGCCGGGGATATAAAGATGGTTGGCTTCGATGCGGAAGAGACGCTCATCGACAAGCTCAAATCGGGAGTGATTGATTCATTGGTGGTACAGGATCCTTACAAAATGGGATATATAGGAGTCAAGACTCTGGTTGACAAACTCAACGGCAAAGAAGTCCCCAAATCAATAGATACGGGTGTCGAGTTGATAACCGTAGATCGCTTAGAGGAACCCAAGATCAAAGCCTTGCTTAACCTGCAATGATAGCAACCGCTCATAGAAATAGATTGTCCGGCCCGGAAATTGCCTTGTGTATGAGGGGAATTTCCAAGCAGTTCGGACCTGTGCAGGCCCTTTCGGAAGTCGGTTTTACGGTCCGCCGGGGTACGGTCCATGCCCTTGTGGGTGAGAACGGAGCCGGCAAGTCAACATTAATGAAAGTCCTGGCAGGCGTATATCAGCCCGACTGCGGATCGATTGAAATCGATGGAAAGCAGCAGCTATTCTCTAAACCAAGCGAAGCTCTAAAGGCTGGGATATCGATGATCTATCAGGAGCTGGACTTAGCGGAACATTTAACTGTGGCGGAAAATGTTTTCCTGGGAATGGAACTAACCCGAAGGCTTCCTTTTATGATGGACCACAAAAAGATGATGGCCCGGACGGCTGAGCTGGCCCGGCGGTTCAATTTCAAAATCGATCCGGCGGCTGTCGTAGAAGAGCTTGCCCTGGGAGATTGCCAGGTTGTCGAGATACTCAAAGCTTTGATGCGCAAGGCATCGATTATTGTTATGGATGAGCCGACATCGTCTCTGTCGGAAAGTGAAGCTAAAATGCTTTTCAAGGTGGTCAAAGCTCTCCGCCAGCAGGGGCTTTCCATCATCTATATTTCTCATCGGCTGGAGGAGATTGTCGGATTGGCCGATGATATCAGTGTGTTGCGGGACGGCCGGGTGGTTCATTCCGGGCCAATGGCTGAATTGGATATTCCCAAAATCGTCCACTACATGGTGGGAAGAGAGTTGAAGGAATTTTTCCCCGCCAGAAATGTTAATATCGGCTCAATTCGTGTTAAGGTTAGAAATCTCTCCTCCGGGAATGGAGTAAAGGACATCTCCTTCAATATTCGAAAAGGTGAAATTGTGGGAATGGCCGGATTAGTCGGCGCCGGACGGACCCAGGTTGCCCAGGCATTATTTGGTGTCGATAGAAAAACTTCCGGCACCGTCGAGCTTGACGGACGCCCGTTGGAGATTAACTCGCCGACCGATGCCATAGCCAACCATATTGCATTTTTAACCGAAGACCGCAAACGCACCGGATTATGCCTCGAACTCCCTTGCAGTTGGAATGTAACGTTACCGAACCTGACCGCAATAGGCATGAAATACGTCATCAAACCTGGCCGGGAGAGTAAAATAGTGGCAAATATTGCAAAGCGGATTTCCATCAAATGGTTGGGACCGCAGGCACCGGTTGATTCCCTTTCCGGCGGGAATCAACAGAAAATTCTTATCGCCCGCTGGTTGTTAGCTGAGTCAAAGTTCATGATTTTCGACGAGCCCACACGCGGCATAGATGTAGGGGCGAAAAAGGAAGTTTATTCCCTTCTTGAAAAACTGGCCGAGGAGGGCAAAGCGATTCTATTTATATCATCCGAGTTGCCGGAGTTGTTCGGAATTGCGGATCGAATTTTAGTGATGCGCCGGGGGCGATTAGTGGGGAATGTAAATCCTAAAGAAGTCACTCAGGAAGAAGTTATGCATTTGGCGGCGGTGGAGGCCACTCAATGAGTAAACTCATAAGACAGCTACTGCCCTTTGGCAGTCTCATGTTAATAATCTGCATTCTCTCGGCCCTGAAACCGGACACATTCCTGACAACGGAGAATTTTCTAAATGTTCTTCGCCGCTCAAGTGTCAATGGCATTATAGCGGTGGGAATGACAGCAATTATTATTTCCGCGGGAATCGATCTGTCCGTAGGATCAATGATGGCTCTCAGTGGTATGGTTGGCGCCTGGGTTATGATTGTAATCGGTGGGACTAATCCCCAGGGAGCGGCCCTCGTTATCGGCACCTTTGCCGGGATCGTTACGGGATTTATCTGTGGTTTCCTGAACGGCGTGTTAGTTACCAAGCTAAAACTCCCCCCGTTTATTGTGACCTTGGGTACCATGAGCACTTTTCGCGGCATTTCTTATGTAATGAATGCCGGAAAACCTTATAACGTTCCTCATTACAAGTACCTTAACGAGGGAATTGTAATGGGGATTCCCATTTCCATTTTGATTTTTGCCGTAATTATTGCCCTTGCCGGTTTCCTTTTAAAGTACAGTCGGTTGGGGCGCTATACTTATGCTATCGGATCTAATAGAGAGGCGGCTTTTCATGCAGGCGTGAATGTAGATTCTTATTTGATACGAATTTATGCTCTAACCGGGTTGGTTGTGGGAATAGCCGCGATGATTACTACCAGCCGGGCCGTCTCGGCGCAACCGACGGCCGGTGTTACCCTGGAGCTTGACATAATTGCCGCAGTAGTGATCGGCGGCGCGAGTCTGGCCGGCGGCAGGGGCACAATAATCGGCACGTTAATAGGAACGCTTTTAATAAGCTTTTTGCGAAACGGATGTACACTATTAGACATCTCCACCAATGTTCAGTTGATAGTGATTGGAGCCATAATTATTGCGGCCGTTGCGGTTGATCAATTGGCGCGTTCCAGGGCGGCGGCTGGAAGTCAGGCCGATTGATTATCAAAGGAGAAAAATATGAGAAAAGTATTTAGCTCTATCTTGCTGTGTACGGTTGTCACTTTTGCCATTATACAGGAAACCAAATCTACAACCTCGGCTGCGGATTCTTCGCAGACTTATGACATAGTGGTTTACGGCGGCACTTCGGCGGGAGTCTCAGCGGCCGTCCAGGCAAAGCGCATGGGAAAGACTGTAATCATCGTCGGTCCCGATAAGCATCTCGGCGGATTAACAAGTGGCGGACTTGGCTGGACTGATTCCGGTCGTAAAGAAGCTGTCGGCGGTATCTCACGCGAGTTTTACCGCCGGGTCAAGAAACATTATGACAAAGCCGGGGCCTGGAAATATCAAAAACCCGATGAATATTCACGATACCACCGTCAAGACGATGCAATATGGGTCTTCGAGCCGCACGTAGCAGAGCAAACCTTCGAAGAGCTTGTAGCCGAGTACAAAATTCCCGTCCATCGAGACCAGTGGCTCAAACGCAAAGGGGGCGTAGCGAAAGACGGCCCGCGCATCGTTTCTATTACCATGCTCAGCGGCAAAACATATCGTGGCAGGATATTTATAGATGCAACTTACGAAGGCGACCTTATGGCCGGCGCAGGAGTGAGCTACCATGTCGGTCGCGAGGGCAACCATGTGTACGGCGAAACCCTGAACGGCGTCCAGACTCGCAATGCAACCAGCCACCAGTTTGAAAAACCCGTCGATCCGTACATCAAACCAGGCGATCCGGCCAGTGGGCTTTTGCCTCTAATTCACGCCGGAAGCCCGGGCTCCGAAGGCCACGGCGACCACCGAATTCAGGCGTACAACTTCCGGATGTGTCTAACGAAAGTCCCCGAGAATCGAGTGACCTTTCCTAAGCCGGACAACTATGACCCGATGCAATACGAGCTTCTGGCCCGCTACCTCGACAAAGGCTGGCGGGCCATATTTGCCAAGTTCGATCCTGCTCCGAATGCCAAGACCGACACCAATAATCACGGCGCCTTCTCAACCGATAACATCGGCATGAATTATGACTACCCGGAAGGCAGCTACGAGCGACGGCGGGAAATTCTCAAAGAGCACGAGGATTATCAAAAGGGACTGATGTGGTTCCTCGCCTATGACCCGCGCGTCCCGGCGGATGTGCGAGAGAAAATGAGTCAGTGGGGTCTGGCAAAGGACGAATTCACCGACAACGGCCATTGGCCCCACCAGATTTACGTCCGCGAGGCCCGGCGAATGAGAAGCGATTTCGTCACGACCGAACTGCACTTGCGACGGATAAAACCGACGCCGAAACCAGTCGGCATGGGCTCTTACAACATGGACTCGCACAATGTCCAGCGCTACGTCGATGAGAAAGGCTGCGCCC
>CBDVBU010000188.1:0-7188 GCA_965372295.1 uncultured Phycisphaerae bacterium | reverse complement strand
TTACTGGGATACGATGTTGGAAGCTCGTCAATCAAGGCGACGCTGATGGATGCTGAGACGGGCAAAGTGCTGGCGGCGGCGACTTCGCCTGACAAGGAACTGGAGATTGTCGCTAAGCAGTTGGGCTGGGCCGAGCAGGATCCGGCCGTATGGTGGGAGCACGTCATGACCGCTACGAAAAAGATTCAGGCCCAGGCGGAATTTGACGCCGGCGATGTGCATGCAATCGGGATATCTTACCAGATGCACGGTCTTGTCGTGGTAGACAAAAACAAGCAGGTGCTGAGGCCTTCGATTATATGGTGCGACAGCCGGGCGGTGCAGATCGGCGAGCAGGCGGCGACGGATATCGTCCGGGAAAAGTGCCTCAAGAGATTATTCAACCTGCCCGGCAATTTTACAGCGTCAAAGTTGAAATGGGTGATGGAAAACGAGCCGAAAATTTATTCCAAGATCCACAAAATGATGCTGCCCGGCGATTACATTGCGATGAAGATGACGGGTGACATAAAAACAACGCCTTCCGGTTTGTCCGAGGGGATAATGTGGGATTTCGAGGGCGATGGTCTCGCTGAATTCGTGCTTGACAACTACGGCATCTCCGGCGAGCTTGTCGCCGAGACGCTTCCGACGTTTTCGATCCAGGGCGAACTGACGAAAGAGGCGGCCGACGAGCTTGGGCTTGACGCCGGGACCATGATCAGCTACCGCGCCGGCGATCAGCCTAATAATGCATTGTCACTGAGCGTTTTACAGCCGGGCGAAATAGCCGTCACGGCAGGGACTTCCGGCGTGATCTACGGAGTCAGCGACCGGAAAAACTACGACCAGCGCTCGCGGGTCAACGTCTTCGTACACGTCAACCATTCGGCGGAAGATCCTCGATACGGCGTGCTGCTGTGCCTTAACGGAACGGGGATTCTGAACAGTTGGCTAAAGCACAATTTTGTCGCCGGCGAGGGACTGGACTACGAACAGATGAATGAGTTGGCCGCACAGGTACCGGTCGGCTCCGACGGTCTGGTCATCCTCCCGTACGGCAACGGGGCAGAGCGAACACTGGAGAACAGGAATATCGGGGCATCTGTTCACGACTTGAATTTCAACATGCACAAAAAGCCGCATTTCCTGCGCGCCGCGCAGGAGGGAATCGTCTTCGCGCTGAACTACGGGCTCGGTATTATGCGCGACATGGGAATTCAGCTAACCACTGTAAAGGCGGGGAATGCCAACATGTTCCTGAGCCCATTGTTCGCCGAGGCTTTTGCGACCGTGACGCAGGCCACTGTCCAGTTATACAATACCGACGGCTCTCAGGGAGCAGCGCGCGGCGCAGGCATCGGTGCAGGCGTATACAAGGGCACGGAAGAGGCCTTCGTAGGCCTCGAGCCGGTCAAGACTATCGAACCTAATGACAAGTTAGCTTCCGCCTATCAGCAAGCGTATGCAGGGTGGGAAGAGGTTTTGAAACAACAATTGAAAGCTTGAATCGTATCTCGCTGAATAAAATACGAGAAAGGAGTAAATTAGATGGTGGAAAAATCTTTACATAGCATTTGCAGATGGACATTCAATCCGGGCAAAGGCGGTTTTGTGCCCGGCGATATGAGGCCTGAGTGGGGCGGCGCTTTCGGCACGCCCGAGATGATTAAGCTGGTCGGCGATAAGATTGCACCGCGGCTGCCCGACAACGTCGAGCTGGGAATCGAGCTGCACTACGATGCGGAGGTCGACGACGACAACGCCGCAGCGGTCGCAGATGCGCTGGTGGACAATAATCTCTACCTGGCGATGATTACGCCCGGCGCGCATTGTCACTTCGGCTACGGCGGCGTAGCATCGCTCGACCCGAAGGAAAGAAAGGCCGCAGAGGAATTAGGCACGAAAACGGTTGACCTGACATACGGCACCTTGAAGAAAGCATGGCATCCGGACAAGAAGCCGGCGTTGATAATCTGGAACGGCTCGTTCGGTTACGACATCGCCACTGTCGGCATAGCACAGATGTATCAGAACCTCAAGGAAAGCATCGCCGGGCTATGCAAGTACGAGCAGGAAAAGGGCGGCAGCCTTTACATCGGTTTCGAGCCCAAGCCCAACGAGGGACACCCGGCAATGCTGATACCGACGGTCGCCAGCGCGCTATTGTTCTGGAGACGTATCGAAGACGAGTTTGGCATCTCCAGGGACAAAAAGGGCGTCAACAAGGAGTTCGGGCACTCGGAGATGATCGGTCTGGACCACGTACACGACACTGTCGAAGAGCTGGACAACGATGCGATGGTTCACATGCACCTCAATAGCCAGGGTTACAATGACGGCATCATTCTCGGAGGGCCGGGAAAATACGACATCGACCACGGGGCCAGAATCAACGGCATGAACATAGCCATCGCAGGGCTTATCCAGCAGGCAGGTTTCAACCGGTGGAAAGGCCACGACATGCAGACGCGGGCCTACGACAACACCGAGCAGGGAATCGACCGCGTCATCAGAAGCGTTTTGAGCTGGGAAGCCTGCGAAACGGCAGCCAGGGAGCTGGACACCAAAGCACTGATGGCCGCCCTTGCCAGGCGAGAAACCGCTAAGGCCGAAGATATGATGCGGGCTGCGGTTGTCGCCGCCCAGGGTCATTTCGACAAGATGTACAAGTAATAAGCCGCCGGGAATCCGGTATAGCTCTTTGTTGTCAGATTATCAGCATAGCGTCGCCGTAAGAATAGAAGCGGTATCTCTGTTCGATGGCGTGGTTGTATGCGGCGAGGGTGCTTTGAAGCCCGGCGAAGGCCGCGACCAGTGCCAACAGCGTCGATTTGGGCAAATGGAAATTCGTTATCATCGCATCAATCATCTTGAATCGGTAGCCCGGCATGATGAACAATTCCGTCGTGCCGGCAGTAGCTTTAATTTGCGAATCGGCGGCGACGGTCTCAAGGACTCTTGTCGATGTCGTACCGACTGGGATGATTCGGCCGCCTTTGTTTTTTGCCATATTTATTATACCGGCATTTTTTTCGTCTATACTAAATCGTTCCTGGTGGATTTGGTGGTCTTCGAGATTGTCCGCGGTGACCGGCTTGAATGTTCCTGCCCCGACGTGGAGCGTGATAAATGCGAATTGTATGCCGGCCTGTTTTAGCTGCTCGATGAGCGGTTCGGTAAAGTGCAGCCCGGCGGTCGGGGCCGCGACGGCACCACTTTGCCTTGCGTACACCGTCTGATACCGCTGCTCGTCCTGGGCCGCTGTAGCCGGATCATCGTCGCGTTTGATGTAGGGCGGTAGCGGCGGAAAGCCGATTTCATCCAGCACGGTCCGTGCATCCGCATCGGCCTTTATCCGGAGCCGGCATTTGCCCTGATCTATCTTTTCGAGCAGCACGGCCTTGCAGAAATCGGCCTTTTGCCTGTCTTTTAGATAAAACTCGTCGCCCTGCTTCAGCTTGCGGATTCCCTTCAGATAGGCCGTCCAGATGCCGTCGTCGTCCGCGGCGAGAAACAATCCTTCGAGCTTGCCTCCTGTGGGTCGTCTGGCGAAAAAGCGTGCCGGAAGAACTTTCGTATCGTTCAGGACGAGGCAATCGCCTGGTGCTAAATAATCGCCGAGACTGCTGAACCTGCCGTCCGAAACGCCGGCGGCGGAACGATCGAGAACAAGCAGCCTCGAATCGCTCCGGACAGAAAGAGGTGCTTGAGCGATCAACTCAGACGGTAAGTAATAATTCAACTGATCTGTTTTCATAACCAAACGTTATCAGACGGCCTTCAAATAAACAAAAAAAATTTAGCATAATAATTAAGCGATTTATGCGTTTGTTAAACGGAAGCAAATTTCCGGCACAAGTGCCCAGGTTTCAGAGACGATACAGATAACATGAATCCAACTTACAATAACAATCTTTTCAAAGGTTATGAGGATGGCTGTGAGAAAGTATTTTGAGAGAGAGGCGACTTCAATCGCTGTTTTAGGAAGGCACGAGCTTGAGAGACGAATCAGGAATTTCAGAGGCAGATTTAAGTTGGATTTTACTCAAGATTACCTTAACAGGCTAAGCGTCGACAGATTAAGGCATATCCTTTTGGCCGCGTTAATGAACTCCAGAGGCCACAATTAATTATAGTGCTCTTTTTTGGGCCGGCCGAATTTTTCGATGTGAAACGAGCCAAACCAACCGCGACTACCTGAACATAAGGCGTCGTCGTTGAGTACAACGCTCCAACCGGATCTGCTCCAAAAACAACTCTATGAATTCACTATAGTTAGTAGCCGACCTTGCCCCATACGGCTTTCTGGAAATCCTCCAGCTCCTTGAGGCCTTCCGGGGTGGTTGGCATCCAGCCGCCGCCGCCATAGTAATCCCTGGTGTCTCTGGCGCGTTTTATAGTCTCGGCTGCTTTCCACTTGAGATGGGTTACGTGTCCGTCCGCCCAGGATACCGTCGTGCCATCCCCGTGCCGGACAGGCGGATCGTCCCACCAGGGTCCTCGTTGATTGTAGTGCACGGCAAAGCTGTCCGGTGTCATCGCGCCTTCGTCGATGAAAACCATTCGCTGGGCCGGGCCCGGACTGCTTATCTCACTCCTTCGTTTGATCCAGAGTACCGTCCTGCCATTTCTCTCGCCCCTGGCGGTTATAAAATTGCCCCCGGTAAATGTACCGGTTCGAGCCCGGGCGTTCATTGAGTCCACAGCCGCATAGGTGACGCACTCACCACGCCTTCCCGTAGGACACTTGTAAACATCGTAGTCTTTGACATATTCCCACAAAGACCCATGTTCGATTGCTTCTTTCTTTTCCCTGTCAGTGAGTGTCCCAACGGTTGCGGCGTTTGGTTGGTTCCAATTGGCTCCCCAACCATGGCCCATCCAGGCTATCTCCGTAAGGCCTCCAGAACTGCGATCAAATCCGGCTTCACCATTTACGATTTTACCATCATTGTCGTCAGCGTACATAATCCAGCAAAGCTGCAGGGTCTTGAGATTATTCTCACACACAATCCGCTTGCCTTGCTCCCGGACGCGATTCAGTGCCGGCATTAATATCGCCATCAAAATAGCAATAATGGCTATTACGACCAGAAGCTCAATTAATGTAAAGCCAATTCGATTCTTTTGTCTTGCCATCATTTTACCACTTCTGCATTTGTCTGATGCGTATGCCTCTTTCAATCCGACCGGTTCAAATCCTGCTTCTCAATTCCTTTACCTTGGCATGTGACTTGGCGAATAACCTAATTTTCCCCAGACGGCCTTTTGCATCTTATACAAATCCTGGTAGTCATCCTCGCTGTCAGGCGACATCTGGTGCAACCCATGTGCATCAAGGCCGGGAACAGCGGCGAGCTTGCCTATTTCTAACGTTTTCATACCTCTGTATTTCCAATAAGCAGCGTGCCCGTCTGCGTAAGAGACATTCGTGCCGTCACCGTGTCGTACAAAGGGTGGGTCCCACCAGAGTTCATTCTGGTAATGGGTGGCATAACTGTCGGGAGTTATCCGGCCTTCATCTAAGAATACTATTCTAAACGCCGGGCCGGGGGCGGTAATCTCCGTCCTCTTCTTAATCCACAACACCGTTCTGCCATTTCTCTCACCAACCTCCCTACTACCAGCAAGCCTATAAGTGCCTGGCCTTCTAAGGCCGTTCATAGCATCGGTAATAGTGTAGGTCCGCATCTCTCCACGAACACCGGTCGGGCACCGGTAGAGGTTTTCATCCTTGCAATATGAAAATAAGGCGCCGGCCCTGATCGCTTTTTTCTGGAGTTGCTCGGGTAAACTTGTGCCGGCCCAAAAATCTGCGATATCGTCGCCTGTCCACCACTGCTCACCCGGGTGCGTACGGTTATCTAATGAGGGGATAGGTGCTGTGCCGTCTCCGTTGCCGAATGCCTCGCCGTTGACAATCTTATCGTCGTTATCGTCGGCATACATAATCCAGGCAAGCGTCAATTGCCTCATATTACCTAAGCAGGCGGCGCGTTTGCCCTGCTCCTTTACTCGATTAAGTGCGGGCATCAATATCGCCATTAATATTGCGATAATTGCAATCACCACCAGAAGCTCAATCAAGGTGAAGGCTTTTTGTTTTTTCATAATGATACTCCTTCCATATCATTCGAGTTATATTTTCTTCCACATTTCCAGCGTATAATACTGGCAGACCAGTATTATAACTGTTTTTCTAACTCGTGGCAAGGCAAATTATTAGTAATCCTTGAAATGCCGCATCCATACGGGCCATTCTTCCGGCTGGACACCCCCAGCTCTTGTCCAGGGGCCGGCTATGTTGTAGCTTCTGTGCCACTTTAGAGTCCATAGCTCTTTAAGTCCGACTTTTCTTACGGACCAGTCGCAAAAATTGATGTTTAAAAATCCATCGTGCCGATCGACGCAATTGCGCTCCATTTCGTTCGTATTGGGTCTATCCGGTGGCCCGCCTAAAATTGTGGGTGGATTGTCTGTATCCCTCGGCCAGGCATCAACCCACCAACTACCGTTAAATAACGGCACGATATCAGAGCCTCTGATATCAGGCGTTCTCCAGTGGTCCGAAATAGGGCTGCGTCCCCATACACTACCAGATGGATTCTTCGAGACAGGATTACACATCCAGCCGTTCGGGCCGTAACTGCCAATATATTCGCCTGTTTGCCAAGCCTGGTTGGAGTGATATCCTATGCCCTGATGAACACCCGGCCCTGCAGATTTTGTGGCCTGGGGACACACCCTTATCTTTTCCTCAACAGAATAAAGCGCATTCATCGGCACAAACCACCATCTGCCGCTGCCTCCGTTCCCGCCAGTAAGGGCACCACTGAGCCAGTAGCCGTCGTTATCGCCGCAATACATTGCCCAGATTAGGCTCCACTGCTTCAGGTTCATCTGACAGGCAACCTGCTTTGCCTGTTTCTTAACCCGTTGCAGTGCCGGCATCAAAATCGACATCAATAAGGCAATAATGGCAATTACCACTAAAAGCTCTATTAACGTAAAACCTCTTTTATCTCTATTCATAGCAACACCCTTTAAATATTTTATCGATAAGTTTTTTACCAACTGTATTTTATAAGTCCGGTAATATTATACTTTCTTTTCTTAACCATGCAAAGGTTATTGAAAATCTTCAAAAGACCTAATCCAGTTATACGATGCGCTAAAACGAACTTCAGTTCTGTTAATTATACCGTT
>CBDVBU010000187.1:0-7194 GCA_965372295.1 uncultured Phycisphaerae bacterium | reverse complement strand
GCCCCGATACGCTGTTCGGCGCCACCTATATGGTCATGGCTCCCGAGCATCCGCTTGTGGATAAGATTGCAAGCGAGGATAGAAAAGAGGTTATTCAGAAATATCGTGAAGAAGCCGCGCGGAAAAGCGATCTGGATCGTACCGATCTGGCCAAAGAGAAAACAGGCGAACCCATCGGCGCTTACGCCATTAATCCCGTGAACAACGAGAAGATTCCGATATGGATAAGCGATTACGTTTTGATCAGCTATGGAACCGGCGCAATCATGGCCGTGCCCGCGCACGATGAGCGCGACTTCGAGTTTGCTACAAAATTTAACCTGCCGATTATACCGGTTGTTGAACCACTGGATCGCGAACAGGCCGAGTTGGTTAAACAGGGCGAGTTGTGCTTTGTCGGCGATGGCAGGGCGATTAACAGCGGGCGGTTCGATGGCTTGAGCACGCTTGAATTCAAGGAGCAGGTTACAAATTGGCTCGAAAAGCAGGGCTTGGGCAAAAAAGCTGTCAACTATAAGCTGCGCGACTGGCTTTTCAGCAGGCAGCGATACTGGGGCGAGCCGTTTCCGATTTTGCATACTCAAAACGATCAAGTCATCGCCCTTTCGGAACAAGATTTGCCGCTGGTATTGCCGTTGGTTGAAAACTATAAACCAACTGGGACAGGTGAACCACCTTTAGCCAACGTTGATGATTGGGTGAATGTAACGCTGGCCGACGGCTCGAAAGCCAAACGTGAAACAAACACAATGCCTCAATGGGCCGGCAGTTGCTGGTATTATCTGAGGTATCTTGATCCTGACAACGATCAGCAGGGCTGGGACCCGGGAAAGGAGAAGTACTGGATGCCTGTCGATTTGTATATCGGCGGGGCCGAGCATGCCGTGCTGCACTTGCTGTATTCGCGATTCTGGCACAAGCTTCTCTACGACCTGGGCTACGTCAGCACAAAAGAACCTTTCAAGAAGCTAATCAACCAGGGAATGATTTTGGGCGAGGACGGCCAGAAGATGAGCAAGTCACGCGGCAACGTCGTCAATCCCGACAAGGTCATCGCGGATTACGGGGCTGATTCTACCCGGCTATATGAAATGTTCATGGGCCCCCTTGAAGCTGACAAGCCATGGAGTATGCAGGGAGTCGAAGGCGTGCATCGGTTCCTGCAGAAGCTCTGGCGCGCCGTCGTCGACAGGGATACAGGCGAGTTGGAGAAGGCTGTCCAACAAGCCCAGGCAAATGAGGCGACACTTCGGTTGCTGAATCAGACAATAAAAAAAGTCGGTGACGATATTGAGAGTTTCGGCTTTAACACGGCCATAAGTGCGATGATGATTCTCGTGAATCATCTCACCAGGGAAACAGTCCGGCCCAAAGCAGTCGTCGAGAAGCTTGTTCTGATTCTTGCTCCGTTCGCGCCTCATATTGCCGAAGAGCTTTGGGAGAAGCTGGGCCATACCGAAAGCCTCGCTTATGAGTCCTGGCCCGAATACGACAAGGAGCTTATCAAAGAAAAAGAAATCGAATTGGCGGTACAGGTCAAAGGCAAGATAAAGGACAGGATCGTAGTATCAGCCGACGCGGATGAAGAGCAGATAAAACAGAAGGCATTGAACAGCGAGAAGGTCATTGCCGCAATGGCCGGCAAGGAGCCCAGGAAAATTATCGTTATAAAATCTCGATTGGTGAATATAGTCACATAAATCGGAAACGGTAATATAGATAGAATTAATGTGTGTTGAAATCGAAGCAAAACTCAAGGTTGACTCGCTGCTGGAAGTAGAGCAGAAGTTAGCAGAGGTCGGCGCAGACTTTCAGGCGGAACAGTTGCAGACAGATTTTCTTTTTGACGATGCAAACGCTGCGCTGGCCACAACCGACCGATGCCTTCGATTACGCCGGCAATCGGTGGCCGGCAGTGAGAGATTTTTTTTGACTTACAAAGGCGCCAAAGAGAAAAGTAATTTCAAAAAGAGGCGGGAGATCGAGATTGAAATCATAGATGCTGAGTCCACACAAAAGTTACTCTCCGCATTGGGCTATGAAAAAGTTCTGGTCGTCGAGAAAAAACGTCGTCTCTGGCAGCTTGGCCGATGCGAGGTGGCTTTAGATCAGTTACCATTGTTAGGCGATTTTGTGGAAATAGAAGGACCGAACAATGAAGAAATCACTGATACACAACAGAGTCTGGGACTGGCAGACTTGCCGCATATAGAAAAAAGTTATGCCCAGTTAACAAAGGAAGAACGAGACAAAAGATTCGAAATATGAAACCGGATGATGGCTACATTACTTATATCATAAATCCCAAAGCCGGCGCCACCAGCAGCAAGCGAACGGGACGCCAGTTCGAGCAATACCTAATCAAAAAGGGATTCAAGGTCAAAACCTGTTTGACCAGGTCCCTTGACCATGCGTGTGAATTAGCTACAAATGCGGCGGTCGATTACGATTGTGCGATGGTAGTCGGTATCGGCGGGGACGGCACGCTTCGAGAGGTCGCCCATGGCCTTGAAGGCAGCAACAAACCGCTGCTGATCATACCTCACGGAACAGAAAATTTGCTCGCTAACGAATTGGGCTTTGACGAAAAACTGAAAACAATCATAAGAACGTTCGAAGCGGGATACGTTCGGCCTCTGGATTTGGGAAATGCAAACGGCAAGTGTTTTACTTCCATTGCCGGCTTCGGATTCGATGGCGAAGTTGTCAAGCGGGTCAGCGAACAGCGAGCCGGACACATCGATCACTTCGATTATTTCTGGCCGATCTGGAGGACATTCTGGGAGTACAAATTCGAGACGATGAGAGTCGAAGTGGACGGAGAAGAGATCTTCGACGGCCCCGGCCTGGTTTTTGTCGGGAATATTTCGAGATACGCCGTGGGCCTGCAGATACTGCACTATGCCGATTTTTCCGATGGCTTATTAGATGTATGCGTTTACAAATGCGCTTCTCAACTTCGCTTGGCCAAGCACTCACTGATGACGATTCTGAAACACCATGCCAATAGGCGCGATGTCATCTATCGCCAGGGCAAAAATATTACAGTAAGTTCCAGCAGCACCCGTATCAGGACTGAAATAGATGGTGACCCCGGCCCGGTCCTGCCGGTGCAGATCAATGTAATAAAGCACGCAGTTAATTGTATAGTGCCGGAAGGTGCTAAACCTGCGGGTATAAGAACAAGAATTATCAGAGCAATAGGATAAGAAAGCATATTGTGTCTTATTCTTCAAGATTGCCAATAGAATAGACACTCTGATTTTGGATTGAAGGAAATAATCGGATGAACTTCAGAATCGGTGAAGTTGAGATCGGCCTGGATGCACCTTTATTCCTAATGGCCGGTCCCTGCGTGATCGAAAGCAAAACCGCCTGTATCAACATTGCAAACAGGCTTCGAGAGATAAGCCAGAGAACCGGAGTGGGAATAATCTTCAAGGCCAGTTTTGACAAAGCCAATCGCTCCAGTTTGCGCAGCTTTCGAGGGCCTGGACTTCAGAAGGGTCTGGAAATTCTTTCTGAGGTGCGCCGCCTGACTAATTTTCCCGTTATGACAGATGTACACGAGCCGGCTCAGGCGACCCTGGCCGGAAAGGTTGTTGACTGTCTCCAAATCCCCGCTTTTTTATGCAGACAAACCGATCTTCTTTGTTCCTGTGCACGAACAGGCAAGCCTGTCAATGTCAAGAAGGGCCAGTTTCTTTCACCTAGTGAGATGAAAAACGTGGTCGAAAAAATTCGTGCCTGCAAGAATAAGAAAATAATGCTTACCGAACGCGGCACGTTTTTCGGTTATAATCGTCTTGTCAATGATATGACCGCAATTGATAGTATGAAAAAGCTGGGCTGTCCTGTTATCTTTGATGCCACACACAGCACACAGCAACCGGGCGGTCTCGGCAACACCAGTGCAGGTCGAAGGGAAATGGCGCCGATACTTGCCAAAGCAGCAATTGCCGCCGGCGCAAACGGCCTTTTTATCGAAGTCCATACCGAGCCGGAAAAGGCAAAATCGGATGCCGCCTGCATTATGCCGATTAACTGGCTCGAAGAATTGCTGACAGTATGCAAGCAAATATTTGAGATTGTAACCGGAAAAAAAAGTGACTGAAAAAAAAATATATTTGTATGGGCCGGTGCCTTCACGGAGGCTGGGGCTAAGCTTTGGTATTGATATCGCACCGTTGAAAGTATGCACGCTGGACTGCATTTATTGCCAGCTCGGAAAAACGGCTCAGACCACAATCGAACGCAAAGAGTACATACCTATCGAACCAATTCTGACCGAGCTTAAAGCGGCATTAGCGGAAGGCCTGGAAGCCGACTATATCACAATCGCAGGTTCCGGCGAGCCTACACTTAATTCACGGCTCGGCGAATTGATAGACGGCATAAAGAAGGTTACCAATATTCCTATCGCAATATTGACCAACGGCACGCTGCTTTCCAGAGCAGAAGTGCGGGCTGACTGCTCCAAAGCGGATATTGTAATGCCTTCATTGGATGCCGGCGATGAACGGACCTTTCAAAGAATCAATCGCCCAAACAGTGTTTTTAGTGTTGAAAAGCTGATTTCTGGTTTGTGTGCATTTCGAGAAGAATTTTCTGGTCAGATATGGCTGGAGGTTTTTTTCGTCGAAGGGATTAATACCGGAGCCGAGCAAATTGCCGGAATCAAAGAGGCAATCGAACTGATCAATCCCGACAAGGTCCACCTCAATACAGCCGTGCGACCTACGGCCGATCCAAATATCGCAAGAATAAGCGCCGAGAAACTGCAGGAGATAGCCGGCCGACTGGGACCTAAGTGCGAGGTCGTGGCTGATTTTTCTCCGGCAAGCAGCAGCATACTCAGTGAAAGTAAATCCGAAGATATACTGAAAGCTCATTCTTTAATAAACAGCAAAGCCGAAGCCCTGTTATCAATGCTAAAACGCAGGCCTTGCTCACTAAACGACATATGTTCAGGCTTCGGCATCAACCGTAACGAAGCGATAAAACATATCAGTAACCTTCTGCATCAGGGAATTATTAAGTCTGAGAATAAAGAAGGAACAGTCTTCTTCAAAACTTTGTCCTGAGCCAAAGCAAATGCTCTGAATGACTACACCGTGACAAAATTTATCTAAATTTATCCTCAATCTTCTCATATTCGCATTCAATTTGTAAAGCCAGAAGTCTTATTGGCCGATAAAAGCCTTGTGACGTTTTTCAAAGTGTTGGTTTTATCACGCTCGCTTAAAAAATTGAAATTTGATCTTTAGTAAGCTGAATTTAGACCGATAAATAGTATAGGTGGTTACAGCAGGAAGTAATCGGCAAAGCAATAATAGCCGGTACATTTTTTGGTCGTAATGAAAAAGATGAAACGACAACTGGTTTTGAATAAAGGCGCGGAGAAGTTTATTTTTCGTTACGAGAACGGCAGGGAAGATGAGCTTCTCGATGTACTGATTGAGCAGGCAAGAGATAAACGCACAGATTTCGATTGGTTTGATGCCGCTGTACTGAGCTTCAAATTGACTCAATCACTTATCGGCCAAGCCGACGAACTCTTAAGTGATAAAACAAAAACCCAGATTCAAAAAAACGAATGCAAGTAAAACTGTTTTATAGCAGGTTAAAAGAAACTCAGAGATAATTAAAATATAGTAGGTAGATTATGGAAGAAAGTACAATTATTCACAAGTTTTTAGATTACCTGAAATACGAAAGGCGCTTCTCCGAACACACAGCCAAGTGTTATGGCGCCGATCTAACACAATTTGGTGAGTTTCTAAAAGGTGCATCTGAGAGCGATCAGCCAGGCGCCGAACTGATATCTTCATCTCATCACGAAGCCGAACCGGCTACTGCCGTGGCTACGCAGGTTGATCTCAAAGTCGACCAGTTACTTCTTTCTGTACAGATAGACTCCGTTAGATCATATTTGAGTCTTCTAAACGAGAAGCAGTATTCTAAAGCGACCATAGCCCGCAAACTTGCCACGCTGCGAAGCTTTTATAAATTTCTTGTCAAAAGAAACCACGTCAGTTCCAACCCGGTAGTATCGATCAGGACGCCAAAGCAGGAGAAAAAACTGCCGCGATTCCTTGAATACGAAGAAGTAAAAAAGCTACTCAGCACGCCACCGGTCAACACCTGGCTTGGAGCAAGAGACAGAGCCATTCTGGAAACTCTTTACAGCACCGGAATAAGGGTCAGCGAACTTGTAGCATTAAACATGGACGACATAGACTTCCTCGGTGAAGTCGTGCATGTCAGAGGCAAAGGCAAAAAAGAAAGAATCACACCTATCGGCTCATCCGCTCTGCAGGTTATCCAGCATTACATGGAGTACAGGAACAAACGGGCGCAAAGCAACGGCAACTTTGACTCTAAAGTTTTGTTCGTGAACAAGCACGGCCAAAGGCTCAGCACGCGCAGTGTCCGTCGAAAGATGGACAAGTATCTTAAAATGTCCGGATTGGATCCTGACATCAGTCCGCATACTCTTCGGCACAGCTTTGCAACCCACATGTTAAACAATGGGGCCGACCTAAGAAGTGTCCAGGAATTGCTCGGTCATCAATCATTGTCAACAACACAGATTTACACGCATCTCACCACAACAAGACTCAAAGAGGTCTACGACAACGCCCATCCCCGAAATAACGGGCACGACAGTGACGAGCCGTAAGAGTTGACCGGTAAAAAAGATTGAGTGTACTAATTACCCCCAAAATGTATTTAATTTTGGGGGTTTTATTTTTGTGCCGCATTGCTCTTTACAAGGTTCAACGCCTGAAGGGACTGCCGTGACCTGGCTCACTATAACGTTGTAACGGAGAGACACACGATTGCTTCTGCTATTCTGCGTCCCGGATTGGATTACACCGTTATTATTGGCACATAATAAATTACATAACTCACCACCCTTGTAGCATTAGATTGTATAAAGAATTAATGGCTACTTTTCAGATAGTAATTTTCAGCTAAAGCTAATTTTGTCTTGACTTTTCTGAGCAAAATGATATAATAATATTATCTTAATGGGGTGTTAAGTTTATCCTTAAATACATAAATATTTCTTGCTTCAGAGGAGAGGATAAGCAAGTAACTTAAGGGATCATCATCCACATCACTTTATGGAAAATAGGAAACTTGATACTGGAGGAGAATGTTGGATAGGAGATATAAGTCGATAGCGGT
>CBDVBU010000186.1:0-7200 GCA_965372295.1 uncultured Phycisphaerae bacterium | reverse complement strand
GCTTCTGGTATTCGCGACCATCCCCAAGCTTGAACCCCGCCGTGCGGTGGTCCAAGCTTGAGGCTGCCACCCGTTTTCCGTCAATTCTATTGGGTGGCAGCCTCATCGGAGATTGTCGTTTATCTCCGATGGGGATGGCTTTAATTGAGCAATATTCCATCACTAAAAGCGCACATATCAAATACAATTCGTATAGGACTAGTTCACCGATGATACTGGCATCGAGCCGCGACTTGTGTGCGGTGAACTGCTACTCCAGGCTGATTGTTTCGCCGGCTGATAACACCTGTACTTTGCACTCTGCCACCTCGGCAAATTCTTCAGCGTCGGCCAGATCGCCTACGATGTCACCCCAGTGATATGGAATGGCTTGTTCAGGTTTAATGTACTTTGTTGCCTCGGCGGCTTCGGTTGCGTCCATAGTGTACGTACCTCCAACCGGCAACAGCGCAACGTCAATTTCTTTTAGAGACTTCATTTCGTCGGTCAGGTCGGTATCGCCGGCATAATAAATGCGTTTTGAGCCAACCTCGATTACAAAACCGACCCAGTTGTTTGCCTTCGGATGAAATTGTTTGCCGGGATTATACGCAGCCACACCGCTTACACGAACACTGCCGAGATCGACTGATAGTCCGGGCAAAATCATCTCACCGGTTTTTTCCTTCGTAACGACATCAGTCGAGGCGACAAGTTTTGTTTCCGCTCCGCTGATCCTGGCAATGTCCTCCGGAGAGTAGTGGTCGTAATGACTGTGGCTGACAAGAACCAGGGTCGCATCATGCGGCGAATCCTTCAATTTCCAAGGGTCGATGTAGATGACAGTATTTTCATGACAGATCTTAAAGCTGGCATGACCCAGCCACTGCATCGTCGTACCCATAGCAGCCTCCTTTCTCGTTTTGCCTGTTCTTGCACTTGAAGGCATTAATGAGACAAATCATATTATGGCCAGATGAAAGGCCATCTTTTGCTAAAAAGGCTGCTGAGTGTATGGCACCCCGCGGCCCTCAGTAATGTTTTTTGTGTATCTTGCATTAAAGGTGTTTCACCTACGAGTCTTTGCACATAAACTTCCCTCTCGTCTTCGCTCATGTAATTATCTCTGATCTGTTTGAGTTCTCCGCTATCGAGAAAAAATCCACCGCATGCATAACACTCATCTACATTTACTTCTTTGGCATTCCTGTATTTATGTTCACGCATTTTCAATCCGCACTTCGGGCAGTTTAACGGGCCGCGATCTGCATTATTTTTCCGCGAACTTTTCAATGCTTCTTCAAGTGCTCTCCCAACACCTTCATGATTCTCATCCAGATCCTTTAGTTCTCCCCAGTCAAACCATATACCTTTGCAACCATTCTTACAGACGTCAACCAATACGCCCCCGAAGTCTTCTTCCACCATCGACATTCCACACGCCGGACAATTCATGTTTAATCTCACGCTCTCGATTTAACTGTTGCAATAAATCAGGGTTTGCCTTCTTTCCACTTACCTGACTTAAATATTCGAGTATATAATATCAGAAATCCGACTCGGTGGTACAAATATTTTGATATGGCAATCCGTAATGATTGTCAGTGTTCAATTGAAAAGGCCCCGCTGTTCGGCGGGGCCCCAGGTTTTTATGATCCGGATATACCGGCGGTTTCAGCTTTAGCAGGGACGAACATCGATTGCTTCAGGGCCTTTCTTACCCTGGGCAACCTCGTACTCCACTTCCTGGCCGTCATTTAGAGATCGGAATCCTTCCGCAGCAATATTCGAGTGATGGATAAATAAATCCTCACCGCCATTGTCGGGAACAATAAACCCGAATCCCTTCCTCTCATTGAACCATTTTACTTTACCTTTATCCACAATGTTCTCCTTGGGCTCTTGATGAGCCAGCAATGTAACCTCCCTCGTATTCAATCAGGAGTACACTCCGAGGGACAGAAGAATACCCCTTGACATGAAAAATATAATTAAGGAACCGGTAATTGTCAATTAAATACAATTATTTGAAAACAAAAATATTTGCCATAAACGACTTATGCAAAGGTATTTAATAAAATGTATAATCTGACTAAGTTGTATCAAAGGGACAATAAGAAATACTTAAAGTCAAACAAGCTGAATTTACAGTTTGATTTTGAAGCAATCCGTCATAAAGCAGCAGTCAGTATATGAACACTGACCGTCAGATTTACCAAAACACGGCATGCATTCTTCTGCCACCTGGATAGCGTGGATGAGTTCGGCCTTTTTGATTTTTCCGGATTTTAACCCGAGTGATTTGGCCTTCATTCGGATTTCAGGCATTCCCATCCGTTTTTCTGCAATCTTTGTTGTAGGCATTCTTTTGACTCCTATAGATTTATCGAGTGATTCTATACACCCGTAAAAGTCTTCTTTGTAAGTATATTTTCGATTATTTATGTGGGTACCCATAAAAAAAGTTTGAATTTCCCTTATTTTTTCTGTTTTTATGCACTTTTGGTAATTTTTACGTCCCATATTCAACCAGTATACGTATTTGATTCAAATTCCACGTTACAAATAACTCACTCTCGGCATGAGCAAGATTCCTAAAACGATCTGTATGAGTACCATACTCACAGACGAATTATCGCCCCTTTTCTGTTGCTTATATACAGTTATAAGTTACTATTATGGTCTTAAGTCGTCCGGTAAAAAGATAGATTATGAGTCTGACAATAATTGAAATGAAAGGAATTTGACGATGCTAAAGATAGGAATAATAGGAGCCGGTTTTATAGCCGGATTCCATGAAAGGGCGTTATGTTCGGTCCGCGGCGTCGAATTGACAGGGATCTGTGCCCCCGAGGGTGCAGAAGCCCTTGCAAAACGCACACGCCAGGATGGCCTGGGCAATGCTAAGGTGTACGATAGTGTCGCAGATATTTGTGACGCTGTTGACGTTGTCTGCATTTTTGCCCCGAATTATACTCGCCTCGATATTATGCGCAACATAGCTAAGGCAATCGAGAACGGGGCCAAAATCAAGGGAATCATTTGCGAGAAACCTCTGGCGCGAAACCTTCAGGAAGCAGATGTAATGGCAAGAATGGCAAAAGCGCTCAATGTGCCTACTGCGTACTTCGAAAATCAGCTTCACATGCCCTGTGTAATAGAGGCCCGCAACCAACTTTCAGCAGTGGAAAAGAGTATGGGTTCTGTGCACCTTTCCCGCAGCGCAGAAGAGCACGGCGGACCACACGAGCCGTGGTTCTGGGATCCCACGCGGCAGGGGGGCGGGGTGTGCTGCGATATGGGCTGTCACAGTATAGCTGTCGGGATGCATACGCTGACACCCAGCGGTAAACGACCTGACTATCTCACGCCTATTTCAGTGACTGCTAACATGGCGCTGCTCAAGTGGGGTAAAGAGCCCTGGATTAGCCAGCTTAAGGAAAGAGGGGTGGATTACAAAGCAACTCCGGCTGAAGATTACTCGAATGTTACAATTGAGTTTAAAGATCCTGAAACCGGGATTAACAGCATAGCTCAAGCGACAAATTCCTGGATGTACGATGCACCCGGCCTGAGATTGCTTATGGAAGCCTTCGGCCCCGGCTATTCTTATACGGTCAATTCTCTGGAGTCGCCTGCCGGTATATTTATTAGTGACGCGGCGGCTATTGCCGTTGCAGACAGCGAGCTTGCCCTTGAGAAAGCACAGGCGACACGCGGTGCTCTGGTCCTTCAGCCGAACGAGCCTGACCTATATGGTTATGTGACGGAGTGGCGGGATGCCATCTCGGCCTTTGAACAGGGCAAAAATGCTATGCTCGATTTCCAATACGGCCGGCGAATCACGATGCTCGTAATGGCTGCGTACATGGCGCACGAAAAGAAAGCGACAATTGACCTGACGAATTCAGCGGTTTTACAAGCCCTGGAAAGCTACGTCCCCATGATCCAGCAAGGCAAAGGAGCAGAAGTCCTTCTCGGCGCCTGAGATCCCGGAATACACAGGCATGTTACCTCGCAGCAAGTAGCCAAAGCTTATGATATAAGCAAAATAATAATATGAAGTTGATTGTAAGAAAATCTCGCTTGAAAGGATCAGTAGCAATTCCCGGATCCAAATCGCACACGATTCGTGCGGTTGCGATTGCATCTTTGGCAGGGGGGCAAAGTATCATCCACGACCCATTGGACTCAAGCGACACCCAGTCAGCGGTAGCTTGTTACCGAGCATTAGGAGCAGTAATAGACACCTCCGACCCTAAGCTCTGGAAGGTAACCGGTACGAACGGTGAGATTACACCTCCGCAGGAAATCATCGACGTGGGTAACTCCGGCACAACCCTGCGAATCGCAATGGGCTCGGCCGCCTTAGCTCCATCCGGCCGGACCACGACCTTTACCGGCGACGAACAAATCCAGACCCGTCCTGTCGGGCCGCTCATCTACTCGCTTAACGACCTGGGAGCGAAATGTGTGAGCCTTGAAAACAATGGCAAAGTACCTATTGAGATAGCAGGAAAACTGGCAGGTGGAAGAACGGCAATAGCCGCCTCCACGAGCCAATATCTATCGAGTTTGCTTCTGTGCGCACCTCTGGCGAGTGAAGATACCCGGATCGATGTTACTTTGCTCAACGAGCCGGGATATGTACAAATGACGCTCGACTGGCTTGATAAACAGCAAATCGAATACCAAAATCAGCAGATGCAAACGTTCCAAATCAAAGCAAATCAGAGCTATAATGCTTTTGAAGCCGGAGTTCCTGCCGATTTTTCCAGCGCTACATTTTTCCTCTGTGCAGCCGCTTTGGCAGCCAATGAGGTAATCTTGCACGGTTTGGATTTTACAGATAGCCAGCCGGATAAAGCCGTAGTCGATTACTTAAAAGCGATGGGAGCTGATATCATTCTTGAGCCAAATTCAGTAACGGTTAAAGCCACCCAGCTCAAGGGTGCTGATATTGATATGAATAAAACTCCGGACGCACTTCCTGCCATGGCGGTAACCGCTGCATTTGCCGAAGGTACGACAAGGCTGCTGAACGTAGCCCAGGCGCGAAGCAAAGAGACCGACAGAATCAAATGTATGGCGGAAGAATTGAAAAAAATGGATGTAGATGTTGAAGAATTGCCGGATGGCCTTATAATACGAGGCGGCAAACCCAGGCCTGCCGAACTGCACGGCTGGGCGGACCACCGTATAGTGATGGCCCTGTCGCTGGCAGGTTTATGTATTGACGGTGAATGTATTATTGAAACTGCTGAGGCTATCAGCGTTACTTTTCCCAATTATGTGGAATTGATGCAAAGTCTCGACGCAAATATGAAAATAGCGAGTTAGCAAGTTTAGGAGAACAAGTAAATGTTTGGCTGTCATATTGGACGTTGTTTTCAGGTAACGGTTGCCGGCGGCTCTTACCAGGAGGGCCTTACCTCGGTTTTGCAGGGCGTTCCGCCGGGTCTTTTATTAACAGAACAGGAAATTTACGGTGATTTACTTCTCAGAAAGCCAGGAGCCGATGAATTGAGCAGTCCGCGGAAAGAACCGGACCTTCCGATCATCTATTCCGGCCTAAACGTAGCCGATACCGTCGAAAACGCCGGCAATAAAAACCACACAAACGGCACACCACTTTCGATCCTGATTCCGAACCTGGACCGCCATTTCATTCATATCAAGCAGTACCAGGACACGAATCGCACGCCCCGCCCGGGTCATGCTTCTTATGCTTCGTTCGTGAAGTACGGCCCAGACGATGATGCTATCGGCGCCGGTATTTTCAGCGGGCGCTATACCTCGACCATCGTCGCTGCCGGATACGTTGCCAAGAAAGTGCTGAAAAAGTGCGGCATCAATGTATTTTCCTACGTAAGAGAAATCGCGGGCGTCCGATGTGCCGACGTTGACGCCGAGAAGGCTTTGAAATATACAGATGATTATAAAACGATGCGGCGAGACATGGACCCGTTTTATCAGGAGGTTTATGTCAAGAACCGTATCACAATGGATATGAGATTTCTGGAGAAGGCCCGAATATTGGCCGAGATAGAGCAGCAGATCGAGGAAATCCGGGCCAAGACTCCCCAGATGGCCGCTGATGCGATACGGGACAAATACGGCGTGCACCCGATCGTAAACTGCCCTGACATCGACGCTGCACAGGGCATGGTCGATGCCTGTAATCGTATCTCTGCTACGGGTGACTCGGCCGGCGGCGTCGTTGAAGTTGTTGTAACCGGTATCCCAACGGGGCTTGGCGAGCCGGTATTCTATAAGCTCGATGGCGAGTTGGGCAAAATGCTCGGCATTGGTGCCGTCAAGGGCGTCGAGGTTGGGGCCGGCTTTGCCGTCAAAGACATGACCGGGTTCGAGAATAACGACCAAATGCACGCCGAAGACGGTAAGATTGTTTTCGATTCAAATAATGCCGGCGGTATCACGGGCGGCCTTTCCACCGGCCAGCCCATAATAGTCAGGCTTGCAGTAAAACCGACGCCGACAATCGACAAACCCCAGAGAACGATTGACAAGTACACGATGGAGAACAAGGATCTGGCTGCGATTACCAGGCGTGACGCGACGATTGTGGCCCGTATATGGCCGGTTGCCGAAAACTATACAGCAATGGTGATTCTCGACCACCTAATCGCGCACTTAGGCTATCAAACGCTGATGGCCAAATAAGAGCCGTATCCTACAACCAACGAGAAACAAATCCGTAAATCAAGCGCCTTTCGTGTCTCATGTCTATGGTACTGGAGTCACAATTGGAGGTGGTGCCGCTATTTGTTCGTCGGCCCTATCTGCAGGCGACCAGGCAGTCATATTGCCGAACTGATCACGTGCTCTTACACGGAAAAGGAAACCTTGCCCGCTTCTGCCTATAAGGACACTATATGTCTCAGTAAGTATCCAGCCGCTGTCGAAGCCATGTTCCGTAGTACACTCGAAGTAATACTCCACGGCACCGCCACCGGCATCTACTGCGACTACCGCCGTCATCTCGGCGTTATAATCGAACGTTCCACCGCCACCATAGACTTCGTGCGGTGTCCCGTCAAAGCCGTTGGCATCCACTACCAGATCCCATTCCATCGGATCCGGCAGCGGTGGAACCATATCCGGAGGCACAGGAGTCGTAATATATACCGTAGCTGACAAGTCGGTTTCATTCTGATTGGGTGACTTATCTCGGGCTTTGACCCTATAGCCGTATTCGGT
>CBDVBU010000185.1:0-7241 GCA_965372295.1 uncultured Phycisphaerae bacterium | reverse complement strand
ACATCCGCTGGACAAACTTTCGCACCGAGCCGGCGCCGGCCTGCGCCCGGGTTTTGGTCGGCAGATAGATATGCTTCCTGCCGTCAACGCGATGCTTGAGCCATCCGGCTTTTTCAAGCCTCTGCATGGCTGTCAGCACCGTCGTGTATGCAAGCTCCTTATTGCTGCACAGCCGCTTCCAGACCTGACGCACGGTCGCCTCGCCAAGCTCCCAAACGACCTCGATAACCGCACGCTGTAATTGCCCGAAATGATCAAGTGATTTCTTTTCCATACAACCAACCTCTCTTTCTGTTAGCCAACTCGCAGTTAGATACCTCACTATGTAGTACTACAATTCGTAGTAGTTGTCAACAAAAAAACGAGGATTTTTGAAAAAATTATTACGATCTTTGTTTTTCCCTCAAAAAACGTGGAAAAAAGGCCGGACAAGAGAAAAAGGGCGTCAAATTACAGTAGCAATAAAAAGCAGTAATGCACCGACAGCGGCGGCGGCAAACGTAAGTCTCGACCATTTCATATATCTGGCGACATCCGGCTGCTGATCCTCGAACTCGTAGTAGTAGTCATCTTCCGAATCCAGGTCTTCTTTGGGGCGCAGGCGGAGCTTTACATAGAAATGTGCCGCGATGGAGATTAGAAAAAGCGGGCCGGCAATGATATAGAGAACTGCGTCCATCGATTCTACTATTGGTCATGAAATGAAAAACTGCTGTTCGTAATCATACTCTCATTCCGCCTGAGGTTCAGTCGACTGGGGCTTCGGCGGCAAGTTAACTTTTCGACATGCAATTCGTCTTTCTCCGAGCAGATATCCGCCGGCAAATAATTGAAAGCGGTACTCTCCGGGGCCCGGGAAAACGATACCCTGCAAATTCATTGCCAGCGTAACGATTTGTTTAACGTTCTCAAAACGGACTTTTCCCTCCCGCTCGAATATAATTTTCTCCTCTTCCTGGGTATTGACAAGACTTATTTTTACATCCGTTGTGCCATGCCCGTTCGTCAGCTCACAGAAGAAGACAATTTGCGGATGTCTCGCCGGATATTTCGGTGCATTGATCGTCTGGACAATATCGATAATACTCGGCATCCCGGAGACCTTGTCAAAGATAACCCTGTTGCAGGTTATTACCGATAATAGAATTGGCTGAATATCTGTCATTTAGTCAACCGCATTGCCTATGTTTCCTGGGCATTTATCTTCTGTTTCATGAGCCGGCCCATCTTGAACTTTACATTTCGTTTGGCCGGGACTTGAACTTGTTCCATAGTTTTCGGATTTTGCGCTTTCCTGGCTGCACGCATTTTCGTCTCGAAAACACCGAAATCACGGAATTCCAGGCGGTTATTTTTAGCAAGCTCCTCGATGATCTCATCGAGAAAAGACTGAACTACAGGCTTAACCACGGCCCGCCTAGTATTCGTATTTTCGGCTATTCGGTCAATAACTTCTTTTTTCGTAATCGTCGGCATCGCTCACCTCCAGAGTGATTTATTATTGCAATCGCAAAACTCCAACAAGCAGTTTTCAGCAATTTAACATATAAAGCTCTTATAATCAAACACTTCGTAATTTTTTTCAATAAAGTAATTCAGTAACATAAAACGACTTCTTAACGTGAGTATCAAGCTTCTTTTCGTTTTCATTTTAGAGGATTGTTGAAATTAAGATGAAAATTTGGTATTATTGGACTTGAAGTTGGTAGGAGTCTCTCAGTGAAGTGCTTAAATGAGAATATTCTTGTCAGTACTTTTGTATCGCTGTTTTCGAAGGAGGATTATCATGTCTAAGAAATCGATTTATTTAGCTTCTTTTGTTTTGGCGCTGGGGCTGGCTGCGGGCGTGGCTAATGCCGATATTACAAGCGGCCTGGTAGGATACTACCCTCTTGATGAAGGGGCGGGTGATACCGCTTTCGACATGTCGGGCAACGGGCACGACGGGATCCTCTATAATAACGTAACATGGATTACGCGAGCATTCAAAGGTGCCGGAATCAACGTTGACGGCACGGCAAACAGCAGGATTGAACTTGGAATCTGGAATCCGGCCGAGGGAACGGGGCAACTGTCTCTGGCATTATGGATCAGGTGGGCCGGCGGAGGCGGCACATATCAAGGCCTGATCGGTAAGAGAGATACATGGCCCGGAGAAACGATGTTTCAGTTCCAGGTTAGACCGGAAAATGATGGTACTTTTCGGCTTGAAACAGGAACATATCAGGTAGTTTCACCCAATGGCACTTTGGCTCCGTTTGTCCAGACCTGGGCGCATGTAGCAACCACCTTTGACGGAACCACATGCAGGCTTTATCTCAATGGCCAAGAGATAATGTCCGGCGGCTTTGCTTTGAATACCGCAGGCGAAGCAGCCAATATGGGCATAGGTTGTGTCACCGGCGGCGGTGCAGGTTACAGCGGGAACGGTGAAAACTTCTTAGGCGACATTGACGAAGTCCGGATTTACAACCGGGCACTGTCGGAGGCCGAAATTCTGGCAACTATGGCAGGTGAAATATGGCCGTATGCCTTTGCTCCCGACCCGGCCAATGGTAGTTTACATTCGGATACATGGGCGACCCTTAGTTGGTCGCCGGGAGAGACTGCAACCTCGCATGATGTGTACATGGGCGATAATTTCGCAGACGTGAATGACGGTGCCGCCGAGACATTCCGGGGCAACTATGCAACAACGTTTTTCGTTGCCGGCTTCCCCGGATACCCTTATCCGGACGGTCTTGTTCCAGGCACAACTTACTACTGGCGAGTTGATGAGGTCAATGATGTGGATCCAAATAGTCCGTGGAAGGGCAGCGTCTGGAGCTTTACGGTTCCATACAGAACCGCTTACAATCCCACTCCCGCTGATGGCGCTAAATTTATAGACCCGAATGCAAACCTTAGCTGGATGGCAGGCCTCGGCGCGATATCTCACACCGTGTATTTCGGCGACAATTTTGACGATGTCAATAATGCCGATGCGGGTCTGTCTCAGGTAAATACAACATATAATCCCGGCCCACTTGAGCTCAAGAAGACTTATTACTGGCGTGTCGATGAGTTCGATATCTTCACCACACATAAAGGCGACGTTTGGAGCTTTACGACAGCAGGCTCCGGCGGAGGTGTGAAAGGAGATTACTATAGAGGTACGGATTTAAGAGATCTCGTGCTGACACGTATAGATTCTCAAATCAACTTTAGCTGGGGCGAAGGTTCGCCGGATCCGTTGGTCGACGTTGATCTGTTCTCAGCCAGATGGACCGGCGAGGTGGAGGCGGCATATACCGAGACTTACACCTTCTACACTATGAGTGACGACGGCGTGCGTCTGTGGGTCGATGGCCAACAGCTTATTGATGACTGGAACGACCACGGGGACACCGAGAACCGCGGGAAGATTGACCTTGTTGCCGGGAATACATACAGCCTCGTATTAGAGTATTACGAGAACGTTGGCGGCGCATCGGCGAAACTGCGCTGGTCAAGTCCGTCCACTCCAAAGGATCTTATTCCGCAGGCCGCCCTCTCGCTACCTGTAAAGGCCGGCAGCCCAAATCCCTCTAATGGTGCCGTAGATGTAAAGCAGACGCCAATTCTTAAGTGGGGCGCCGGAGACGATGCTGCTTCGCACCAGTTCTATTTCGGCGCCGATGAAGAGGCCATGAAAAACGCCGATACAGCTTCGCCCGAGTATAAAGGCTCTAAAGAGCTTGGCGCCGAGAGCTATGACCCAGGATTACTTGAGTGGAATACCGCTTATTACTGGCGTGTTGACCAAGTCAATAACGTCAATCCCGATAGTCCGTGGGTAGGCAGCATCTGGAGCTTTACGACAGCTAACTTCCTTATAGTGGACGATTTTGAGGATTACGACGCCGGCGAGAACCAGATATGGTACGTCTGGCATGATGGGCTTGGCTATGGCGTTGCGGGTACCGAACCTTACTTTGCCGGCAACGGAACAGGTTCAGCCGTAGGCTGGGACAACACTCCTTCATATACCGAGGAGACTATCGTTCACGGAGGCAACCAATCTATGCCTATATCCTACGACAACAACACCTTAAAGTATTCAGAAGCAGAGTTGGCGCTGACTTATCCGCGTGACTGGACCGAAAAGGATGTTAACACATTGACGATTTGGTTCAGAGGCAATCTTCCAGGTTTCGTAGAAGAGCCGGCCGGCACATACACGATGACCGCATCCGGCACGGATATTTGGGAGACGGCCGACGAGTTCCGCTACGCCTTCAGGCAATTGTCAGGCGCCGGGACAATTTCGGCGCAGGTGATTAGCGTTGAGAACACGAGCGTCTGGGCCAAGGCCGGTGTGATGATTCGTGAGACGCTGGAACCCGGCTCAAAACATGCCTTTATGGATATCACGCCCGGCAACGGCGCTTCCTTCCAGGTTCGTAATACTCTTGACGGCGACAGTTTCCAAATGAGCCAAGTCGGGATTACCGCGCCGTACTGGGTGAAATTAGAACGTGACGCCGCAGGTTACTTTACGGGTTACTATTCATCTGACGGTGTCACCTGGCAGCAGGTACAAGACGCTCCGCCGGTGCTCATTTCGATGAGCCAGAATGTCTATATAGGCCTGGCAGTGACCAGTCATAGTGCTGGTGTGATATGCAAGGCCGAATTCTCCGACGTTCAGACAACCGGCGCAGTTAGTCCGCCGATGTGGACACATCAGGCAATTGGCGCAACTATGGCCAGTAATGACCCTGAGCCGATGTATGTTGCCCTCAATGGCAATGCTGTGGTATATCACGATAATCCTGATGCAGCACAGATAGACACCTGGACGAAATGGAATATCGACCTGCAAACGTTTGCAGACCTGGGCGTAAACCTTACCAATGTCAATACTATTGCTATTGGCTTTGGCAACAAGATGAATCCACAGACTGGTGGTTCAGGTACGATGTATTTTGACGATATTCAGTTACTTCAGTCGCTTCAGGAACCGGAGCCGGAGCCATAAGCCGGGATTTAGGTGGCATTTAATAATCGACAATGTTTATAATAGGGCACTATTATGAACAAAAAAAGCGGCTTTACCTTGATAGAACTATTGGTTGTTATCGCTATCATTGCAGTGTTGATGGCGATATTGATGCCGGCATTAAACAGGGTCAGGGAGCAGGGTAAGCGCGCAGTCTGTCTAAGCAACGTTAAGCAGTTAGGGCTTTCATGGGTTCTATATGCCGATGATAACGATGACAAAATCGTTAACGGCTGCACCGGCAGTGGGGGCGAAAATCCAATACCTGCTGATGAGGACGGCTGGGTGCACTGGGCCGGCTATGCCGACGAGACCAGCGAAGCCGACCAAATAACGGCTGTCAAAGACGGGGCCTTATTCCCATACGTCAAGAGCGAAAGACTTTACAAATGCCCGACCGGTCTGCGGGGAGAGATGCGCACGTACGCCATAGTCGATTCTATGAACGGTTGGCCCAGCGGGCCGAGGATTACAAACAGGATGGATATTCGCAGACCAGGCGAGAGGGTTGTTTTTATTGATGAGGGTTGGGCAACTTATGCCAGTTGGTCTGTTCCTTATGACAACGAGGCCTGGTGGGGAGGTGTCGTCACACAAGCGGGCATACTTGCGGCCGACAATCGCCATAAGGACCCGCCGCCGGTCCGGCACGGAAACGGCACCAACTTTTCATTCGCAGACGGGCACAGCGAATATTGGAAGTGGAAAGACCCGCGTACGATAAGCTATGGCAAGCTGGAGGTCGGCTCCGATCCCAGTCAGAAGGGTAATCCGGATTTGCACAGGGTGCAGAAGGCCGTGTGGGGCGAATTAGGCTATACCGTATCACCCTGGTAATGGATTGAGAGGTCTTCATATATTTGTTATTCTAAGAAGCGATATGCATGATGCAATCGCGAAACACTATGATGAGCTAAACCGCTGCAATCAGCGAGGCGGGCGGATGTTGTCGGTCTTCGATTTGCTTGCAGCGAAAACTCTGGACCTTGATCTGGCGGCTTACCTAATGGCTCGCATTAGCACCGGTTCTTCTTTCATGGTGGGTTCGGTGCCGGGCGGAGCAGGCAAGACGACTGTAATGTGTGCTTTGCTGAATTTTGTGCCGGTGGATGTTCCGCTGATAGCCGCAACACCCGAAGCAGTGTATGAGGCGGCTGATACCAGGGTTTCACCACCCCGCGCTTGTTATGTGTGTCATGAAATCGGTTCCGGGTACTACTTCGCTTATTTGTGGGCGGACGCATTGAGGGCCTATTGCGGGTTGTTTGAGAATGGGTATATCCTCGCTACGAATCTGCACGCAGATAACCCGGAGCAGGCAAGAGAGCAAATTTGCGATACCAACGGTGTGCGAAGCGAGCATTTTAATAAATTCGAGCTGCTTATTTTTCTACGCATAGAGAATGGTTATCTCAGGGCCAATCGTTGGATCGAGGATGTTTACTCCAGCGATGGTTCATCCGGACACGAATTGATTTTTCATGCAAACGATAAAAGAACACTCGATGAGAATTCAGAGCACTACCTGGCTGATCCCCAATACGTCGGTACATGTCGGGACTTTCTAACGAAGATATCACCGAAAGTGCGTACCATCGAGGATACACGCCGGCACGTTGTGGAATTCCTCAAGCAGAATCCTTCCGCTTAGCCGGATAAGATGATATGAAAACTGACAAATAATCGTTAATACGGAGAAATGTTTATGAAATACCGCCGGTTGGGTAAGACGGGGATGAGTGTCTCGGTCATCGGGCTTGGAACATGGCAGCTCGGTGGAGAGTGGGGCAAGAAGTTCGAGCAGGCCGAGGTCGATGCGATGATCGACAAAGGCGCCGAGCTGGGCATCAATCTGATCGATACTGCGGAGTGTTACGGAGACCATCTCTCGGAAGAGCTGGTCGGCCATGCCATCAAAGGCCGGCGGGAAAAGTGGATCATCGCTACAAAGTTCGGTCATAAGTTCAAGCCGAACTTCGAGCGGGAAAATCTGTTCGAGGCCGCTCAGATTCAAAGGCAGCTTGAAGACTCGCTGAGGGCGTTGCAGACCGATTACGTCGATCTCTATCAATTCCACAGCGGAACCGATGAAATGTTCGACACGCCGGGATTGTGGGAAATGCTGCAAAAGCAGGTGCAGTCAGGTAAGATTCGCCACTTGGGAATATCAATCAGTAAGAAGCACGGCAGCCTTTATCAGGTTGAGAAGGCATCCGATGTC
>CBDVBU010000184.1:0-7259 GCA_965372295.1 uncultured Phycisphaerae bacterium | reverse complement strand
AGGCCCGAATTGAAAGCCGCTCGTCAGCTTGATCCATATCAGCGCGCCAAAACCAAAGCCGGCAACGGCGAGCCCCGTGATCATCCCTTTCTTGTCAGGGAACCATTTTACAAGAGCCGCGATGGGGCATACATAGGCAAGCCCGATTCCGGCACCGCCCATGAGTCCGATGCCGATGAGAATGCCGGCGAAACTGTTGCCCGAAAAGCCTGCGATCAGATAACCGGCGCCAAGTACGATTCCACCTGTCATAGCGACGATTCGAGGCCCGGCCTTTTTCTGCCACTTTCCTGCTATCAGAGCCATAACGACCGCAAAGGTCGCCAGGCCCACGCAGAAGACAATCTGTGTTTGCAGTTTCGTAAAACTGAACGGGGTTTCCGTCAGCTTTTTCGTGAATGCCGACCATGCATAAATCGCTCCAAGGCACAATTGGATCAGGATTCCACCAACCACCACCAGCCACCGATTCATTACCTTTTGCCCGGCCATAATCTTCCTTTCAATAAAATGGGCCGGATGCACACGGTTGTGTGCACCCGGCTCTGAGTCTTTTTCAAGAAGGTGTTCTACTCGCCTCGGCCTTCAATCAGGGCCTCGACCACATGCGGGTCGGCCAGCGTTGAAATATCACCGAGATTGTCCGTATTCTTCTCGGCGATTTTACGCAGGATGCGCCGCATAATCTTGCCGGAACGCGTCTTCGGAAGAGCCGGCGCGAACTGAATCGCTTCAGGTGCTGCGATCGGACCAATCTCCTTTCGCACGTGCAATATAAGCTCCTTCTTCAGCTCGTCGCTTTCCTCGATACCGCCGATAAGTGTTACGAAGGCATATAAACCCTGCCCCTTGATTTCGTGGGGGACGGGCGTAACTGCCGCTTCGGCAACTTTTTCGTGGCTGACGAGGGCGCTTTCGACCTCGGCAGTGCCGATACGGTGGCCGGACACGTTAACGACATCGTCGATTCTGCCCATGAGCCAGTAATCACCGTCAGGGTCAACTCGGCAGCCGTCGCCGGCAAAGTAGATGTCGTCATACATAGTGAAGTATGTATCCACAAACCTGTCGTGGTCTCCCCACATTGTTCTCATCATTCCGGGCCACGGTTTACGGATGCACAGCTTGCCGCCTTCGTTTGTATCGCATTGGCTCCCATCGTCGCGCAAAACCACCGTATCGACGCCGAAGAAAGGTTGGCTGGCGCTGCCCGGTTTCAGTGTATGGGCGCCCGGCATAGGTGTAATCATAAATCCACCGGTCTCCGTCTGCCACCATGTATCGACGATGGGGCATTTATTTCGGCCGATTTTTTCGTAATACCACATCCATGCTTCCGGATTGATCGGCTCGCCTACCGTTCCGAGAATCCTCATCGTATCCAGCTTATATTTCGCGGGCCATTCGTCGCCGAGACGCATCAGCGCCCTGATGGCTGTCGGCGCCGTATAGAAAATTGTAACACCGAACTTATCGCAAATATGCCAGAAACGACCGGCGTCCGGGTAGGTGGGAACTCCCTCGAACATCAGCGATGTGCTGCCGTTTGCGAGCGGGCCATAGACAATATAGCTGTGCCCTGTGACCCATCCGATATCGGCGGTGCACCAGTAAATGTCATCGTCGTGAACATTGAAGATGATTTTATGAGTAAGCGTGGTGTGCAGCAAATATCCACCTGTTGTGTGGACGACACCCTTGGGTTTGCCGGTTGAGCCGGACGTGTAAAGGATAAACAACGGGTCCTCAGCATTCATCGGTACGGCTGGGCATTCTTCAGATGCGCCGGCCATCTCATCGTGATACCATACGTCTCTGCCGTCTTTCATACCGCAAGGCTCTTCATTGACTTTGACGACTACAACATTTTCAATTGTAGGTGTCTTTTCCAATGCAACATCGGAAATATCCTTTAGTTTGATGTGTTTTCCGGCACGCAGCGAAACATTGGATGTAATCAGCATTTTGCAGTCGGAGTCGTTGACGCGGCCCTCGATTGCATCTGCGCTGAATCCGCCGAAAATGATCGAATGAATCGCGCCGATGCGGGCACATGCCAGCATAACAATCGGGAGTTCCGGGACCATTGGCATATAAATCGCCACACGGTCTCCTTTTGTTATACCCTTTGACTTCAGGACGTTAGCAAACTTACAGACTTCCTTATGAAGCTGTTCATAGGTGAATTTCTTAACGGCGTCTTCCGCCTCACCCTGCCACAACAGTGCGGTTTTCTTTGCGATCGGGGTTCCGAGATGGCGATCCAGGCAGTTGTATGAGACATTCAGTTGGCCGTCTTCGAACCATGTGTGCTCAATCTTACGGTTCTTTGTGTCCCACGTATAGTCCAGAGCCTTTGTCGGCTCCTTGTCCCAATGGAGGCTCTTTGCCTGCTCAAGCCAAAAGTTATCGGAGTCGTTGATCGACCTTTCCCACATCTCTTGGAACTGCTCCATGCTGTTGACATAAGCATTGGCTTTAATTTGCTCCGGCGGCGGAAATGTTCGTTCCTCGCTCATCAGAGAGTCAATTGCTTTTTCTTGTCCCATGGATTCTCCTTTATGTAATTTAATGTTATTGTGCTTTAATTGCCTTTTTTTATGCTCTTTAGCGCATTATTGGTACAGTAATCTATTTTTATGCTTGATTTTAATAGATACATCCTCACTATTCTCTTGGTATAGAGAAGGATTTAAGGTGGAAATCTACCTGAATCTCCTAATCATGTCAACCTAAAACTATTTTTAGAATTTATAAATCAGGGCCATTTGTGCACGCAGGCTCTCACCGTCACCGGGGCCGCGGTATTGGGTCCGCCAGTGTGAGAGTTCGAAGGCAATATCAGTTTGCTTGTTAAGGGCACAATATACGTTCCCGAACACAGAGCGGTTTAAAGTCCGATTGCCATCGTTGACATTGCCGCGTTCCACATCGTCCATCGCAACACCTACATTGAACCGCTTTGTATTCCACGGCCCCAGACTTGCAGCAATCCAGCCGCCCTGGCTGCCGATCTCTTCGTATTGATTGGCCCCGGATATAGTAACGCCCTGGCCGATCCCGCCCAGATAGGCGTCCAGGTTTTTGCCGGTGAACACTTCGGCCTTGATTTTTACCTTTTTACAGATTGGTTGAGTGTAATCCAGGTTTATAGACCATGTCTCGAATTCTTTATCCCGACCGCTGGTTGTAGTATCATACTCTTCCTCGCCCCAGTGCCCGGACAGACCTATTGTAGCTTCTTGTGCTCCAAACATAGGAAGCGTTATACTGGCCCTGCCCTGAAAAGTGGGGAAACCGGCATCTTCGCCTGAATCGGTCCCGCTGATCGAATTTTGTCCTATTGTTCTGGCTAAGGCACCTTCAAGCTTTAAAAATCCGCCCGCCTCGAAGCCTAATTCTTTAGTCAGCCTTATCTGAGGGCGCCGATATCCAATATTCCCCGTCCACCAGCAGACGCTGTAGTTTACCGTCGAAGGCAATAGCGGGCTGATCACGTCCGATGTCTGGCCGGCGATAATATTAAACCGATCCTCAGGCCAATCCAGCTTCATGTATGCGTGCCGCATCATCAAACGCGCTTTATTCTCCGAGCCGCCTTCATAGAAATCCACCTCGACTCGTCCGCTGGTGTTCATGGCTTCTCCGTTCGGCCCGTTGATTTTCATCCCGAACCGGCTCTGGTTGGCTGTCATGTTAAACTGGTCGTCGTCATCATTAGGACTTTCCGAATCAACCCACTTGGCATAATTACCGTTATCTATCCGTGAAGTATCATAGGCGGCGTCGAATTTCAGATACCCGTAAAACTGGATATCAAGACTCGACAAAACCGGCTTTAGCGCCAGTGCTGCTGTTGTTTCCGGATTGACCGCTTTTTTGAGTTCTTGCAGATCCTTATCAAGTTTCTCGACTTTCTGCCTAAGTTCGGCATTCTGCTTTGCCAGATCATCACTATCGGCCGCCAAGCAGATTGTACCGACGCTTGCCAATAGGATCAGGCTCAATAAAACTTGTGATTTTCTCATTGTGCATTCCTTTCTGTTATGAATTCCTTAGGTATTGTTTCGCCGATGCTGTATATAGGTGCGATAATCAGCAAACCGGCAGCATTAAGCGGCATATTTTTCTTTATGGTCTTTTTTCTTAAAGAACCCGTATTTGTTTTCAAAGTATTTTATCGAACGGAGTTTGGTATTATACGAAAGCAGCAAACGAGGTAAACAATATTCCTAAAATTTTTTGGGGATTCCCCCCGCCGGCCCAAATTTACGCCTCTGCCCAAACGATTTTTCTCTCAAGACAACTCCAAGGAGTCGATTTGTCCGGTCCACCTATGCATTATCCGGATGAAGCGTTTTTTTTCAGCTATGGCTACTTACTTACTTACTTACATCGATTCCTGCGGCCCGCTTTGCGGATTCAACGGTGTTGTAGAGCAGCATCGTTATTGTCATGGGGCCTACACCGCCTGGAACAGGGGTTATTAGCGAGGCTTTTTCCTTGACCGCCTCGAAATCCACGTCGCCGGCAAGGCGATAGCCTCTTTTTTTCGTCGAATCTTCGATGCGGTTGACGCCGACGTCAATGACTACCGCTTCTTCTTTAACCATATCTGCGGTAATGGTATTAGGTCGACCGGCGGCGGCGATGAGTATATCCGCTCGTTTTGTATGAGAACTGAGGTCTTTTGTCCGGGTATGGCAAACGGTCACAGTGGCATTTGCATTGGGCTTTTTCTGGATCAGCATGTTTGCCAGGGGCTTGCCGACCAGGTTGCTTCGTCCGACGATGACGACGTCGGCGCCTTCGATTGTTACGCCATTGCGAATCAATAGTTGGATAATTCCGTGTGGCGTGCAGGGCAGAAACGCCTTTTCGCCCACAACCATTTTACCGACGTTCACCGGGTGAAATCCATCGACATCTTTGGCCGGATCAATCGCCAGCAGAACTTCCGATTCATCGAGACCTTTGGGCAAAGGCAATTGTACCAGTATCCCGTTGATTTTCGGGTCCTTATTCATCTTCTCGACCAGCGATATCAACTGCTGCTGCGAAATGTCTACGGCCAGGCGATTATCGTCGGAGTATATCCCCATATCGTCGCAGGCTCGTTCTTTGGCTGTGACGTAGGATTGTGAAGCGGGATCTTCGCCGACCAGGATAACGCCAAGGCCGGGAACAATATTCTGTGCTTTTAGTTTGGCGACTTCAGCTTTGAGTTCCGCCCGCATATCAGCGGCGATTTGCTTGCCGTCAATGATTTGTGCTGTCATCGATTTCTCCCTGAACATCTAAGCGACTTGTCATTTCAACATGGCCGAAAAATGAGAAGTTCATTAAAACAGGCCTTGCACTTTTCCCGTATTGACGTCGACGTCGATACGGCGGAAAGCCGGGTTGGAAGCTGTTCCCGGCATAAGCTTAATATCTCCGGCGACCGGCACGATAAAGCCGGCGCCTTTATAAACCAGAACATCGCTAATGGGAAGCTCCCAGTCGGTTGGTCGGCCCTTGAGGTTTGGGTCATGCGACAAGCTCAGATGCGTCTTAACCATGCAGGTTCCCAAAGTTTTGGTATCCGGGTTGGCCTCCAGGGCCTGAACTTTTGCATGAGCCTTGTCCGTATAAGTTACGCCGCTTGCACCGTATACTTCTTTGGCGATTCGTTCGATGCATGTTCCGAGCGGAGTATCCGAATCGTAAAGAAATTCAAAATTATTTTCCCTGTTACAGGCCGCAATCACCATTTCAGCCAGTTCGATAGCTCCTTCGCCGCCTTTGAGCCAATGCTGCGAGACCGCGGCTAAAGCACCGTTTTGTTCGGCGACTTTTCGGACAAGCTCTGTTTCGGCCACAGTGTCGGTTTGAAAGTGGTTGATGCAGACTACGGGCTGAACTCCGCTTTTCTTCACTGTTTCGATATGGGCGATGAGATTTTCGCATCCTTTTTCGAGAAGTTCGAGGTTTTCGGTGGTATATTCCTCGCTCAGTGGTATTCCGGGTTTGACCACGGGGCCTCCGCCGTGCATTTTCAGGGCGCGGATGGTTGCGACGATTACGACGGCATCGGGTTTAAGGCCTGATATGCGGCACTTCAAGTTCCAAAATTTCTCGAAACCGATATCGGCGCCGAAGCCGCTCTCGGTTACATGGTATTCGCCTAATTTCGTTCCGATCATGTCGGCGATGACCGAGCTTTGCCCGATTGCTATATTCGCGAACGGACCTGCATGGACGAATACTGGCTGGCCCTCGATGGTCTGCAGCAAAGTTGGGTGTATCGCTTCGGCCATCCAGGCGGTCATCGCACCGTCAACCTCAAGGTCGGCTGTTGTGACTTCATTACCCTTCTTGTCGTAGGCCAGCACGATTTTGGCTATACGCTGACGCAGGTCTTTGAGATCCTTTGCGACGGAAAGTATGGCCATGACCTCGCTTGAGGCGGCAATCTGAAAGCCTGAGTCCATATCGAAGCCGTCCATTTTTCCGCCCCGGCCAATCCTGATATTGCGAAGCGCCTGGGCGCAGAAGTCCATGGCCCATTTGAAATGAATCCGTTCGGGATCGATATCTATCCGCGTCAGCTTGCTTTTCGCCAACCTGGCGTCATCGTAGTTTCTCTCGTGCTGCATACGCGAGGTCAGGGCGACCATGGCAAGATTGTGAGCGTTTGTGATATGGTCGATATCGCCTGTAAGGCGAATGGACAGGGGAGTTAGAGGGATACATTGTGCCAGACCACCCCCGGCGGCGGATCCTTTGATATTGAAAGTAGGGCCGCTGCTGGGTTGGCGGATTGCCCCGATCGCGCGCTTGCCCAGCTTGCCCAGGCCCTCAAGCAGGCCCATGGTGGTGGTCGTCTTTCCTTCGCCCAGAGGCGTCGGCGTAATGGCGGTCACATCTATATACTTTGCCGTCGGGCCGTCCGCCAGCCGGGCAAGGGCTTGTTGATAGTCAACTTTGGCTAACATGCGATCCCTTGGGATCAATTCATCTTTTTGCAGGCCCATCTCTTCGGCAAGCCAGCGGATGGGTTTCATGGTTTGTTCGGCAGCTTCTGCTATCTGCCAATCCGTCATTCTTGTTGGGTCGAGGTTCATCTACATGCCCTGTATTTTATGTCCTGAAAATAAGGTGAGCCGGAACACAATAAAGCTTACGGTCCATACTCTCCATTCGGCACCTTCAACGATGCTCATAATGGGCTGTTATTGTACAAAAGCCACGGAACTATGCAAGAACAGAACTTTTTT
>CBDVBU010000183.1:0-7264 GCA_965372295.1 uncultured Phycisphaerae bacterium | reverse complement strand
CCCTTCGAAAACTCGAAAGCCTTGTCAAGATGTGGGAGCTTACTCCACGAAACGACCTGTTAACGGACTATGAAGAATCGAAGGTCTTTCTGTCCGCCAATCCAGGCCGAATGTACGCTCTATTTTTCCTGGAGGGCGGCTCCGCCAGTGTGGATCTCAAAGGATATGAGGGAACGTTCCTGGTCAAGTGGACAAACGTCGGCAGCGGTCAATGGGGCGAAGAAAGCAAAATCGTCGGCGGGCGCAAGATAACGATCTCGGCGCCAGACAGTGGAATTTGGATCGCGACAATGGTCCGGCGATGAGTTCCGGCTGCGAGCTTGGCCCGGCTCGTGGAAGAATCAACTGAGAGACGTGAATGAGGAGAATCGAACATAACTATTGTTAGAGAAGAAAATGGCAAGAGATTTGTTTTGATACCGAAAGGGTTGATAATGAAACGCACAAGTCGCATCGCGATACTGGCATTCTGTGGAGTATTGATCGTTGGGTCGGAGAATCTGTTGAATGAAGCAGACGCGGCGAATAGGGCAGCTATTAAGGAATACTCCTTATTGCCCCAGCCTCGCCGGATTGACTATCCGGGAGGGATCCACAAGCTTCAACCTGAGCGGTTTATCTGGCTGGATATGAACTATGTTGACCAACTGCGGCGTACGGCTTTGATTGTCCAAGAATCCCTGGCGAAGGTCGGACCACGTTGGGAACTGACAACGGCACGAGGCAAAAATCCCGGTTGTCTTGGAGTTACGATACAGATTGATCCATCACAGGCGGCACGGCCGCAAGGGTATAAACTGATCATTGAGCCTGACCGGATTCGTATCGTGGCCCACGACGGGGCGGGGGCGTTCTATGCAGCCCAGACATTGAAACAGATATGTCGACAGGCAAAAGGGGCGGGACAGTTGGCCTGTGTCGTTATAGACGACTGGCCCGATTTCCCCAATCGCGGGGTGCTGCTGGACGTCAGCAGGGACAAGGTACCTAAAATGGAGACGCTGTATAATCTGGTCGATCTGCTATCGGAATTGAAGATAAACCAGTTGCAGTTTTATACGGAGCATGCGTTCGCCTATCGCGAGCATCGTGAGGTCTGGAAGAATGCCTCGCCAATGACCGGTGAACAGGTTTTGGCCCTGGACGCATACTGCCGGGACCGGTTCGTGGAACTGGTGCCAAACCAGAATTCGTTCGGGCACATGGGGCGATGGCTTGTACATCAGCGTTATTTGCAGATGGCTGAAGTACCGGGAGATTATGAAGCGATAAAGGCCAGGGGCGGTGGTGGGCATTTCAGCCTTTGTCCTGTTGACCCCGACTCGATTGAGTTTGTCGCGGGATTGTTCGATGAGTTGCTGCCGCATTTTTCAAGCCGGCATTTCAACGTCTGCTGCGACGAAACTTCCGATCTGGGCAAAGGCCGGAGTAAGGCAGCTTGTGAGGAACGTGGTGTGGGCAGAGTCTATCTGGAATTCCTGCTGAAGATACATGAACAGGTCCAAAAACACGGCCGGACGATGATGTTCTGGGGCGATATTGTCAATAAGCATCCGGAACTGATTAAGGAATTGCCAAAAGATATAATCGCCTTGGAATGGGGCTACAACGCAGATCATCCTTTCGATGAAAACTGCAAGAGATACGCCGCGAATGAGGTGCCATTTTATGTTTGTCCCGGCGTATCGACCTGGAACAGTATTATGAGTATGACGGAGAACGCTCTTGGTAATCTGTGGAACGCGGCCGAGAACGGACTCAAGCATGGCGCGATCGGGTATCTTAACACCGACTGGGGCGACAATGGCCATTGGCAGCCGCCATTGGCAAGTTATCCGGGTTATGCCTACGGGGCGGCGGTGAGTTGGGCAGCCGAGGCCAACCAGAAAATTGATTTACCGCAGATGCTTGACCTGCATGTGTATAGGGACATGTCACGCTCGATGGGACGATTGGTATATGATTTGGGCAATGCTTATAAAGAAACGGACGTATTCTATTTCCTCTGGCCCCGATCAGCAATGGGTTATATTCTACAAAGACCTGCTATCTCCATCACCAAATGGCCTTATAAGGAATTGAAAGTAGAGAAACTGGAAAGTACGTTGCAATATATTGACAACGTAATGAGTCGAATGCCGCGGGTACGTATGCAGAAAGCGGATGCGAAAGTACTTAGAGATGAGACGCATAACGCCGCGGCTATGCTGCGCCACGCGTGCCGACTGGCTATAGCAAGACTACAGGCGAAAGATGGACTGGTCAGCAATATACCGGAAAAAACACGTAAGGAACTAACGCAGGATATTAAGCAGATTATCAGTGAGCATAAACGCTTGTGGCGGTTGCGTAACCGGGAAGGCGGACTGGCCGACAGCGTAGGGCGCCTGGAAAAACTGGCGGCCATGTACTCGGATTGATAGTGCTCAAGAAAAAAGATACGTGAAGAAGACCATCGGACACAACCATTATTGGAGAAGGAGACCAGAAACATGTCGAATGAACGAAGAATATCTTTGGCGGTATCAGCCCTGTTGGTGTTGGCCGTTTTAACTGCCGGTGGCCGTGCGGCCGAACCGCAAAAACAGACTGGTGAAACATTTATTAAAATCCGTGAGGTAACATTGGGCGATCCGCACCCGTGCAGTGAGGGATGGATACCTTATTTTACCGATACCATATATAAGAAGTATGCGCTTGCGAATTGGGATATCGACAAGCTTCGGACTTACATGGATATGCTCAAGGCGTTCGGTTTTAACTCGGTACAGCATTACGATTGCTGGATGCGATACTTCGACGCGGACTGGCGTATACCCCCGGAAGAGTGGAATTGGCCGCAAGAATGGCCGAAAAAGGCCGATCCGAGGGACTGGCCGGAAAAAATGGACGCTGTCGCCGACTATGCCCACAGTATCGGACTTCGCACATCGCTGTTTGTCTGGGGAAATGCCGCGTTCGACCATCGCACCAACATTATCCCTCCACACTGTTCACTTGAACCGGACAATCCGGCCGATATGGAAATCTTAAGGTGTTACTGGGACAAGCAGGCCGAACATGCCCCGCACTTCGATCATATCGTAACCCATTGGTCCGATCCGGGCGGTTGTAAGGGGCCGGCCTGTACCATTGAGACCGCGATGAGGTTTCACAATGAGATCGTCCGGAGATTCAGGAAGAAAAACCCGAATATCCAATCATCCTTCAGTCTGTGGAGACTGCACGACAGCGGCCATGTGGGTTGGCGCGGCTATAAGGATGTACATACGGTTCTCGATGCCGGGATACTGTCTGACGACGTGATGATCGCCCTGGACGGTTTATCCGGAAAGTTCGATTCGGACGCGGCAGAGGCGATAGCCAAGGCCGGCCGGAAAGTCGGTGTCTGGGGCTGGTATCTCGCGGACATGGAAACCAGGCCCGCTATGAACATGTCTGCTAATAGACTCGGCAATGCCTTTGGGAAACTCCCTCCGAAAATGCATGACCTGATCGATTGGTATTCCATAGACTCAAATACCCATGGGTTGAATATGCACAACCTCTATGTTGCGGGCAGACTGATGCGCAATCCCAAAGTGGGCGCCCAAACCGCCCTGCGTGAATTTATTGTCGGGGCCTTTGGTACACAGAATGTTGGAACGGTCGAAAAAGTCTTTCGGGGCATTGCAAACACTCGTGGAATTTGGGGGCATGGCACCCTTTCTCCCGCGAATCTCCCTGTCGCGCGCGAGGCGCACGAACTGGCTCTAAAAATCACCATTCCGGAAGGGTTCAAACCGGCTTTCCCGATGGTTATCTCGCCGAGGCAATTGACTAAGGAACTTGTGGCGCAGACCGAGTCGATTGTGGAGCTTTATGAATTTCACATAGCGGTGGACAAGGTAAAACAGATGCGAAAGGAAGGAGCCGGGCAGGACAAGATAAAGGCCGCTATTGCGAACCTTCCGAAAGTCAGTACCCCGACCGAGTGGCTGACTAATATTGAATATGTGTCGTACCTGAAAAAGCTAAAAGAGTTAAAATGACAGCATAGGCAATAAATTGCCCGTACTATTTTTAAGGAGATCAAAAAATGTCGATAAAACAAAAGGTATCTTTGGCGGTATCAGCCTTGTTGGTGTTGGCTGTTTTGACTGCCGGCGGCCGTGCGACCGAACCGCAAAAACAGACGGGCGAACCATTTATCAAAATCCGTGAGGTAATATGGGGCGATCCGTCGCCGGTCCAGGAGTCATGTATACCTTATATAACCGATACCATATATCAGAAGTATTCGGTTGGGAATTGGGACATCGCCAGGCTTCGGACTTATGTGGATATGCTCAAGGCGTTCGGTTTCAACTCGTTACAGCTTTACGATCTCTGGCAAAGATACTTTAACGCGGGCTGGCGCATACCTCCGGAAGATTGGAGCAATTGCCCGCAAGAATATCCGAAAAAGGCCGATCCGAGGGACTGGCCGGAAAAAATGGACGCTGTTGCCGACTACGCCCGTAGTATCGGGCTTCGTACTACGCTGTTCGTCTGGGGAAACGCCGCGTTCGACTATCGCACCAATACCATTCCCGATCGTTTTTCACTTGAGCCGGACGATCCGGCGGCCCTGGAGATACTGGAGCAGTATTGGGATCATCAGGCCGAGCATGCCCCCCATTTTGATCATATCGTAACTCACTGGGCTGACCCCGGCGGCTGCAAAGGGGACGCGTGTACCATTGAGTCCGCACAGAAACTTCACAATGAGATAGTCAGAAGATTCAGGAAAAAGAACCCAACGATCCAATCCACCTTCAGCTTGTGGATGCTGCACAGCAGCAGGTTCAACAAGTGGCGCGGCTATAAAGATGTACACACGATTCTTGACGCCGGGATACTGCCTGACGATGTAATGCTCTGCCTGGACGGCAACGGTGGAAGAATCAAATTGAGCAATGCAAAGACAATCTCCAAAGTCGGCCGGAAGGTTGGTATTTGGGGTTGGTATCTCGCAGACAACGAGATTCGACCATCCATGCATGTGCGTACAAATGTACTCGGCCATGCATTGGGAAAACTACCGCCTGAGGCGCATAAGCTGATCGAGTGGTATTCCATAGACTCAAATTGTCACGGGTTGAATATGCAAAACCTCTATGTCGCGGGCAAACTGATGCGCAATCCTGAAGCAGACGCAAGAACCGCCCTTCGGGAGTTTGTAGCCGGTGCTTTCGGGCCGGCAAATGTGGCAAGGGTCGAAAAGGTCTTTCGCTCCATCGAAAAGACCCGCGGTTACTGGTCTTACAAAAGCACATCCCCCGCCAATCTTTCCATCGCACGTGAGGCGCATAAACTGGCTCTTGGAATCACCATCCCAAAAGGGTTCAATCCGGCTTTCCCGATGGTGATCTCGCCGAAGCAATTGGCTAAGGAACTTGTGGCGCAAACCGAGGCTATTGTGGAGTTTTATGAATTTAGCATAGCGGCGGCCAAGGTGGAACAGATGAAAAAAGAGGGAGCCGGGCAGGAAAAGATCAAGACCGCTATAGAAAATCTTCCGAAAGTGAAGGCCCCAACTGAGTGGCTGACGAATCTTGAATATGTGTCGTATCTGCGAAAGATCGAGGAGCTTATTGGCAACCAATAAGCCTTTCTTCCACGTCCGAGTTTTTGCAATAGTAAATGTTATTGAGTTTCGGAGCAGACTTTTTTATCATAAGGAGGTGGCATGGCCACTTTTTCTGTTTGATATGGATAGCCCAAAGGCCGCTTCCACCGGTTGCTGATTGGAATAATAGAGCCTATAGAATATGGGATAAATCAACATGAGAGAATTTTATGTGTAAGCGAATGACTTTTGTTTTGGGATTGTGTTTCTTAGTTCTTGAAACAGGACATTTGGGGGCGGACGTATTACGCGTTCATCCAAAAAATCCACTGTATTTTACGGTTGATTCGCAGAAGGCTATTTTTCTTGGGGGTCATCAAATCTTTGTGGATTTACAGGATAATACCTATAACAAGCCCTTCACCAGGAATAAGGAAATAACTCTGGACTGGCCGGCATATCTGGATTTCATCGAATCGCACAATTTCAATTATCTGCGAAACTGGATCATATTCAGTACCGGCAGCGGTTCAATGGCTCCCGTCAATAAGGCTGTCGCCAGGCCGATGCCTTACCTGCGTGTGCAGGGGCACGGAAAGGCAAAAGACGGCGGTTTGAAGTTTAATCTGTACCAGTTTAATGATATTTTCTTCCAACGGTTGTATAAACGGTGTAAAGATTTGGAGGAAAGGAATATATATGTGTCGATTATGCTGTTTGAAGTTTATGGTTTTGGGAAAGGTGAAAAATGCGGCGAGCCACCCCAAACTTTGTGGGATGGGAATGTGTTTAATCCTGCCAATAATATTAATGGGATCGACGCGAATCTTGATAAAGATAACACAGGTCTCGAATTCTTTTATACCAAAGACGCTAAAATCCTAGATTTGCAAAAAATATACGTCAAAAAAATCGTTGATACGCTAAACCCGCTTAACAACATCTTTTATGAAATCGCAAATGAATTATACGCTCCCGAATGGCAGATGAGCATAATTGACTTCATCAAAAAGTATGAAAAGACCAAACCAAAACAGCATCTGGTTTTATTTTCGCCGGGCGGACGCCTTGCCGACAATAAATGGAAGGTAATTGCCAAAGACAAGGTAATAAACAGCAAGGCGGATTGCTTTGCCTGCATGGGCAATTGGGATTCAAAGGCGTTTGGGAAAAAGAAACCACCCATAAACAATACCGGCAAGCCCGGCATTATAGATTTGGATCATATTAAACCAGGCAGTAATGATGTTGCTTATCTCTGGACCGCATTCACACAAGGATACCATTTTAATCTCTATGAGACCCCTTATGATCATCCCGACAAGGAAAGTCCGGAATGGATAAATATTCGGCATAATATCGGTAAGACAGTTGAATATTCACAAAAAGTCGATTTAGCTAATATGAAACCAAGGCCGGATCTGTCTTCAACGAAATTTTGCCTCGCCAAGGAAGGCTGTGAATATATCATATATCAACAAAGCAAGTCTGAATTTACCGTTTCCGGCCTGGAACCGGCAAAACGATATAATCTGGAATGGTATGCGGCCGAGAAAAATCAAAGTGAAAGCGGCTTTATTTACCCTGAAAAGTCTGAAGTTACTTTTGTGCCCAAGTACGAAAATATGGTTCTGTTTTTATCTCCGTAAACTTTAATCTAAAGCGCAACGATAA
>CBDVBU010000182.1:0-7271 GCA_965372295.1 uncultured Phycisphaerae bacterium | reverse complement strand
GAAACATTATTGTCCTTACGAATGCCGGCTATGCGGACGTGGTCCGTGAAGACCTGTCAGAGCTGCCCTTTAACAATGTAATAGCCGAACCGGCCGTACGCGATACCGCCGGCGCTATCGGGCTGGTCTCAACTGTTCTGAGCAAATATGATTCCGAAGCTACAATCGTTGTTCTCACCGCCGACCAGATAATAGAGCCTCCCGAAGTGCTGCAACAGGGCATCAAAGATGCACTAACCTTTATCAAAAATAATCCGGACGATATGATTACTTTCGGAATCCAGCCTACTTTTGCCAGCACCTCGCTTGGTTATATAAAATGCGGTAATAGCCGGGAATGTCCGAAATGCAAAAACAAGATTTACTCCGTAGACGCATTCAGGGAGAAGCCTGACGAAAAGACTGCCAAAAAGTATCTTGACGCCGGTCAATACTTCTGGAACTCCGGCATGTTCGTCTGGAAAGCCGAAACAATCCTGACTAACCTGGCCAAGTTTCTTCCCGAAGCCACCGAGCCATTAGCTAAAATTCAAGCAGCCTGGGACAGCCCAAATCAGCAGCAAACACTTCAGGATTGGTTTATAAAGCTGCCCCAAATCAGCATTGACTACGCCGTAATGGAAAAGGCCGAACGAGTCAATGCCATAAAGCTGGATTGTCGCTGGCTCGATATGGGCTCGTTCGCCGCACTTGCCGATGTTATCAGTTCCGACGAGAGCAACAATATCGTTGTCGCGGGCCAGAGCAAGCTGCTTGACTGCAAAAACAGCATCATAGCAACCGAAGACAAAGGTCATCTGATTGCAGCGATTGGTCTGGAAAATATAGTCGTGGCTCACAGTCCGGATGCCACACTTATCTGCCACATCGACCAGATCCATAGACTGAAGGAGTTACTTGAACTGATAAAACAACATACCGGCGAAAAGTTTCTATGATCGCGTGTATCGTGCTGCGTTTTATTTATTGAGCACACAGCACGCTAAACGCTGAACGCCGAACACAGAACGCTGAACGAGATGAGATACCTGGCGATAGACCACGGAACCAAACGCACGGGATTGGCAATTTGCGATGCTGCTGAGACCATTTCCTCACCTCTGGCCGTACTACATGGCCAGAAAGGACTGCTAAAAAAGATTGCAGATATTGTGGAGGCCGAAAATGCCGGAGCCGTCGTGGTGGGACTGCCTTTGAATATGACCGGCTCGGAAAGCTCCCAAACAAAACTCGTCCGGAAGTTTGCAGAACAGTTGAAAGGACAGCTCTCCGTTCCAGTCCACCTCCAGGATGAACGCCTGAGCAGTTTCAGTGCCGAGGAAAAACTTGCCCCGGCGGACTTTACAAGAGGCAAAAGAAAAAAACGAATTGACGCCGTAGCCGCAGCAGAAATCCTGGAAGCCTTCCTCGAACAAAAGACGCCTGGCAACAACAATTAAACCTGCCGGGCAGCAAATCCCCATATTACGTCAGCCGATTGCCGTTCTTTGGGATCACGGCTCATTGTTATGCAACAGAACGACATCTGATATCAAATTGTATTTGATATGTGCGCTTTTAGTGGTGGAATATCGCTCAATAAAAGAAATTGACTCTTCGCTGAGACTCTTGGATGGAACGAAAACCGGATTCCTACCTTGCAGTGTTTAGCCAGAGAAAAGCCATCCCCATCCCGATAAACGACAATCGGGATGAGGCTGCCACCCAACAGGTCCGATGGAAAATCTTTTTTAAAATACGCAGGAAAAAAGACTTGCAAACACTTTAATATTTGATTAGAATCCTTCATCCGGATTATATGATGTTTGAAAAGTATGTAAGAAAGGATTTATCTAAAAGATGCTGAAGAAGCAGGAAAAAGAGAAGATTATTGATGATTTTGAGACTCACGAGAGCGATACCGGCTCACCCGAAGTGCAGGTTGCGATATTGACGAGAAGGATTAATGACCTTACCGAGCATCTCAAAACCCACCGTAAAGACCATGCCTCCAGGCGTGGCTTGCTGAAAATGGTCGGTACCAGATCAGCGCTGCTCAAGTATGTGAGCAAAAATGACGTCAAACGCTACCAGGGAATTATTTCCCGTCTTGGCTTGCGTAAATAAAAGAGCATAAGAGTACGAATCACTTGCCCCGCACAAAGCAGTGTGAGCCAAGACTATCTTATTGCATAACCTACCAAAGAGGTAATATATGATTGATTTTTGTAGAGTTGAAAGAGAAATAGGGGGCAGAACCTTATCCATAGAAACCGGCAAAATCGCGAGACAAGCGGATGGAGCAGTAGTCATCCAGTATGGAGATACGATTGTTCTCGTTGCCGCGGTCACGGCCCCGCCGAGATTCGAGGATATCGATTTTTTCCCGCTCAGTGTAGATTATCGAGAGAAACAAAGCGCAGCCGGCAAGTTTCCGGGCGGATTTATTAAACGAGAGGGAAGGCCGAGCACGAAGGAGACACTAACGGCCAGGCAAATCGACAGGCCCATTCGACCGTTGTTCCCCGAGGGTTACTTTCAGGAAGTGCAGATTATAGCTAACGTGTTAAGTGCCGACCTTGAAAACGACCCCGATGTTCTGGCAATGATAGGGGCCAGTGCCGCACTTACAATAAGCAAGATACCGTTTATGGGCCCCACCGGCGCCTGCAGATTAGGCAGAGTAGACGGGGAATTTGTAGTCAATCCCACGCATAAGCAGATTGCGGAGGGCGACCTGAGCCTGCTTCTTGGCGGCCGCAAAGAAGCCATTAACATGATTGAGATCGGCGCAAAAGAATTGCAGGAAGACGTGATAGCCGAAGCGATAGCAACCGCCCAGAAAACCGTCCGCGAGGTCTGCGAAATGATTGAAGAACTCCGCGAGAAGGTGGGAGTCGAGAAGGAAATCCCCCTCGTGGAAAACGATGAGCAACTCGAAGCGAAAATGACTTCTCAAATATCGGATAAACTTTACGAGCTTAAACAAATACCGGACAAGCAGCAGCGGAATACCGCCGTGAAAGAATTATTCGAGCAGGTTAAAGCGGAATACTGCCCCGATAACAATAGTCCGGAAGTGCAAAAAGATGCCGATGCCGTATATGACAAGGGAATGGTCAAGCGAATCCTCGGAAAAATCGAGGGCCAGGTCATAAAGAAACTGCTGCTTAGCGGCAAAAGATCTGATGGCAGAGGCTACGATGATGTACGTCCAATCTCATGTGAAGTAGGTATTCTGCCCAGAAACCACGGCTCGGCGCTATTTACGCGTGGCGAAACACAATCGCTCGTAAGTGTGACCCTGGGTACCATCAGGGACGCGCAGATCATTGATGGCTTGTTAGAGGAGTACGCTCAAAACTTCACGCTGCATTACAATTTCCCGCCATTCTCCGTTGGCGAAGTCAGACCCGTTCGCGGAGTTGGTCGAAGAGAAATAGGTCACGGTGCTCTTGCGGAAAAGTCGCTGCAGGCGGTAAGGCCGCCTGATGACAAATTCGCTTATACCATCAGGATCGTCTCGGATATTACCGAATCGAACGGTTCAAGCTCCATGGCTTCGGTTTGCGGCGGCACATTGGCCCTGATGGATGCAGGCGTCCCAATTACCAAAGCCGTCGCCGGCATATCAATTGGTTTAATCAGCGACGATAACGGACGGCACGAACTGCTGACCGATATCGCCGGCGAGGAAGACCACTTCGGCGAGATGGATTTCAAAGTTGCAGGGACCGTTGACGGCATTACCGCGATACAGCTCGATATAAAAGCCGAGGGCCTGGCGCACGATATCATGGTTGAGGCGCTTAAGAGGGCAAAAACCGCGCGGATGAAGATTCTGGAAACTATGGCTCAGGCCATTGATAAGCCCAGGCCTGAACTGAGCGTATATGCACCGAAACTGATAAGCATCGAAATCGATCCCGAATTTATCGGCAAGGTCATCGGCCCGGGCGGTAAAATGATCAAGGGTATTCAGGAACAGACCGGCACGACAATCGAAATCGAAGAGGATGGAACCATTTATATCAGTTGTCTCGGCGGCGACGGTCACCTCAAGGCCAAGGAATTTATCGAGTCGATCACAACGCCGCCTGAAGTAGGGCGGATATATGAACAGGCAAAAGTGGTCTCTGTAAAAGATTTCGGAGTGTTCGTGGAAATCGTGCCGGGCGTTGAAGGCTTGTGCCACATCAGCGAGCTTAGCGATGGTTACGTCAAGAATGTCGAAGACGTCTGCAAAATGGGTGACCTGATACAGGTAAAACTCATATTGATCGACGACCAGGGCAGACTGAAACTTTCCCGCAAAGCCGCTCTTGTCGAAACAAAGAAAAAAGAAAAGCCAGAGGAAAAATAAGTGCTGCAGTTTGTTGGCGGTTTTGTTGTTGGCTTACTGACGGTCGCTGTGCTGTTGCTTCGTAAAAGAATCGCCGGGGCTAAAGGGGATAGAAACAATCACCTTGCACAGCTTGAAGAATTAAGCAAGCTGACCGGCGGACTTGCCCACGAGATCAAGAATCCCCTCTCCACCGTTAAGATTAATTTGAATCTTGTCAGAGAAGAGCTGGAGGATTCGTTTCGTGCCGAATCCGGCAAAATTCCGGCAGGCAGAGACGGCACGAGACTCAAAAGAGCGATCAGGAAATTAGCCGTCGTCCAAAAAGAAACGGACAGGGTCGAGCAGATACTCGACAGCTTCCTGCGATACGTCGACAGAACCGAATTGCAGCTGGCAAGTATCGACATTAATGAGCTTGTCAGCGACATGATCGATTTTTATTCGCCGCAGGCCCACAGCCGTTCGGTCACCATCCATCAGGGTCTGCATAATGAGCCGCTTGTTTGCAAAATCGATGCGGATATGATAAAACAGGTAATATTGAATTTATTTATTAACGCCCAGCAGGCCATGAGCAGCGGCGGAGACTTAATGATACGAACCGATAGGCAGGAAAAAGACGCTATAATTCGGATCAGCGATACCGGCACCGGTATTACGCCGGACAAGCTGCCGCACATCTTCGATGCTTATTATACGTCTCGTCCGCAAGGAAGCGGCCTTGGCCTGCCGACGGCAAAGAAAATTATCGAGGCGCATAAAGGCTCAATATCCGTCAATAGCGAGCCTGGAAAAGGGACATCTTTTGATATAAGATTGCCTATCCAGGCCCAGTGAGGTGTCAGTTTGGGACAAAAAGAAGGCGTAATTCTGATTGTCGACGATGAGCGTGACCACGCCGACGGACTTGCCGAATCGCTCGAAAAACTCTGTGCGAGAGCGATCGCTGTTTACGACGGCACCGATGCGCTGGAGATTCTGCGCAGCCAACAGGTCGATGTTGTCGTTACGGACTTGAAACTGGGCGGCGACATTGACGGATTGGACATCCTCGAAGAAGCCAAAAAGTACAATGACAGCACGGAAGTCATCCTGATAACCGCCTACGGCACAATAGACACCTGCAAGGAAGCCATAAAGCAGGGCGCTTACGATTATCTTGTCAAACCGATAGACATCGGCCAGCTTCGCACCCTTGTGACCCAGGCCTGTCAAAAAGCCTCGACCGCCAATGAACGCCTGCTGCAAAAGCCCAAAGCGCAAAAAGAGGATTTCGCCTTTGAAGGCGTGTGGGGTAACAGCCCGGCGATGGAGGGCATATTCGAGGTCCTTCGGCGCGTCGCACCGACGAATATATCCGTCCTGATCGAAGGGCAGTCCGGAACGGGCAAAGAGTTGCTGGCAAGGGCGATCCACATCAATTCGCTCCGTTGGAACAAATCATTCCGGCCGGTAAACTGTGCCGGCCTGACAGAAACGCTGTTGGAGAGCGAATTATTCGGACACGTTAAAGGCGCTTTTACAGGCGCAGCGAACGACAGGAAAGGCCTCTTCGAGATTGCAGACAAAGGGACGTTGTTTCTGGACGAAATCGGCGATATGTCGCCGACTTCCCAGGCAAAACTGCTGCGTGTTATCGAAGATGGAGTGATCATACCGGTCGGCTCGAATAAACCGACCGTGGTCGATGTCCGCATCGTCAGCGCAACAAACCAGAACCTGCCTGAGCTTATAGAAGAGAAAAAATTCAGGCAGGATTTATACTTCAGAATCAAGGGTGTTAACATTTCTCTGCCGGCCCTGAGTGAACGGGTAGAGGACATTCCGGCACTAATTGACTATTTTCTCAAAGAGGCCGCCACGGAGGTCGGCTCCAAAGTCACCGGGATAACCGACGCCGCACTGACGGTCCTTTCACACTACGACTGGCCCGGCAACGTTCGACAGCTCCGAAACACTATCAGGACAATGGTCGTTATGTGCGACCGCGACCGGCTGGATGCCCGCGACATTCCGCTCGATATAGCACAAAGACGGCAATTGATAGCAGGCAGCCGGCCAGCGGCCCTGGGAGATGTGTCGCTAAACGAGCTTGAAAAACAGGCAATCGAAGAAACCCTTGCCAAAACAAAAGGAAACCGCGAAAAAGCCTCCAAAATCCTAGGCATCGGCGAAAGAACCCTCTACAGGAAAATCAAGGAATATAATCTTTAGTATTGCGTCGTGCGTATTGCGTATCGCGTTTCCGGTATCATTATAAGCACCTGAGACTATTCTCAGGACGCATAAAAGAAATAAGCCCTTCGATGTCATTGCGAAGGAGCGCAGCGACTGCGGCAATCTCAACCCTTACAATGTAAAACCCGTTGGAATTATTTCTTGCGCCACATTGTCATTCCTGCGCAGGCAGGAATCCAGTCTTTGGGCCTTGGATCCCCGCTTTCGCGGGGATGACAGGACGAGACAGTTATAAAAGTCCCGCCGAAGGCGGTTAATTTAATTATAAAAAGGTAATAAAAGCCGATTTTCTGGTTTTATTCCGGGTTTACATAAAAAAGCAGGTAAAATTTTCGTTTTTTTTGAAATTTTCACCTCAATATGTTAAACTAATTGTAATCTAAGAGCGGTGGTGAAAAGATTTTCCGAGCGGTGGTGAAAAGATTTTCCCACCGAGATAGATAAATAGTTTGTATAAGCATTCGCCCGCATGTGGCAAAGCCGGAATAATAATTTGCCTGTGCGGACATGCGAGAATAATTTGGCCAAAAAAAAACATTCAAAAAACAATGCGGCAGGAGCGGAGAAAGGAGGCGAATAGACAAACAGTGAATTCAAGCTGATCGAACGGATTCTGTCTGTCTTAAAGGACCAGGGATAATCCGTATTGTTAAAAAGCTGAAGGTCCGCAGCAAATAATCAAGTAAAATATTTGAAGGAGAAACAAAAT